>CALFSX010000066.1 GCA_937916515.1 uncultured Planctomycetaceae bacterium
TCTTCCGCAGGCGAAACCGTCACTCTTTTCAACTATTCAGCGGACATCCTCACCAACGACGTTGACATTGAAACGAGCGGCGAAGGGCAAATCGAGTTGGAAGGAGGCGTTAACTTCGGCAGCCGTTCAGGCAGTTCGAGGCTTAAGACTGAGAGCGGAGCCATTAGAGTCACGTCTCCGGCCCATATCGATGTCGAAAATGCCTCCTTTGAAACCACGTCAGGGTCAATTTACTTCAGCAGTCAATATGGACTGCAACTCCTCAGCAGCGCTATTGAAACCACGTCAGGATCTATTGAGATCAGCAGTGAATATGAATTGGAACTCCGCAGCAGCACTGTGACGAATACTGGAGGTGTTGGCAACATTTGCATTGAGAGTCTCGTCGACCGTGGTGTCCGCCTGAACAATTCCGCTATCACGGCTTCTGGCAACGCGTCGGTGTCGATTGATGGACTGAGTTCGTCGTCGTACGGCGTTGCAATCATCAACGGTTCGGAGATCAAGGCCGCGGATGGTTTACTCTCCATCACCGGCGAATCGGTCAACGGTCCCGGTGGAGTTGTCAATGGCTTTGGAATCGTCCGGTCTGTTGATTCGCTGGTTCAGGCTACGGGAACGGAAGGCATCGTCTTCAATGCGGATTCGATGAATCTTGCCAGTTCGGGGCCCGGTGATCTCGGAAATATCGAAGCGTTACAAGGCACGGTCACACTGCTGCCTATCACGTCAGATCTGGCGATCAACCTGGGTGGCGATGACGTGCGTACAGGCAATTCATTAGCTCTGGGCCTTTCTGCAACGGAACTGTCCCCCATCATGGCCGGTCGAGTTGTCATCGGCTCTGATCAGTATTCGGGCGACGTCACGTTCAGCAATTCCATTACGATTCCAACTACGCCTTCCACACCACCATCAACAAGCGATCCGGGTGCTTTGGAAATCGTCACCAGCGGGACAGTCACTGTCGATCACGCTTCCGCGGATGCGACCACACCAACATTCACGGGTGGAAAACTAAGCATCGACGCCAAAGAAATCGTTTCCGTAGGGAAAAAACCGTTCTATGTTGCCGTCAGCTTCCTCGAAGCAACGGTCACGACCGGTGACATCAACTTCCACGATAATGGCGGAGTTGCAATTGGTGGAGCATCCAATGATCTCGTGGGTTTGAGCACGAACAACGGTGACATTACCGTCGAATCCGATGGCCCAATCACTGTGGATGAGGCCATCAATTCCATGGGCGGGAACATTACTCTCACGTCGAGTGCGGCGATCACCATCGAAGCGGACGTTCTTTCCGGTGGCGTTTCCCGTGGCGGCGATATTACGCTGACTGCTGACAGCACCCAGGTCTCAGCTACCGGCAGTATTGACTCAAATGGAAGCGGGAATTCAAGCGGCAACATAAGCCTCGGCGGGGACCTGACTCTCGAGGGTACGATTACCGGAACGGTTGTGATTTTGCCCCAATTCACCGGGCAAGAACTTTACATCGTAAAAACAAAGTCGGGTATCTCTAACGCGCTGGAGTTAAGCGAGACCGATTTACGAAATTTGCCCGACACGCTCACATTGGGGAGTACCGGAAACCGGTTCGGCGACGTGACTTTTCAAGGTTCCGTGGACCTTCGCGACGTTGAAAGGGAATTGACAATCAATACGAGCGGATCAGTTATCGACACCGCCGATGCGCGATTCAAGATTGACGCCCTCGTGATCGACTCCAACGGTAACTCCAGCAGTTTGGGAACCGCTGTTAATCCGCTCAGCATCAACGTTACGAATCTTGAAGTCTACGGCGGCAGTGGTGGAATCTACGTGGACGAGTCAGACGACTTGAACGTGAACACACCGATCAGTGCAGGAGGCGGTAACGTCAGTCTGAAAGCCATCGGCAAGGTGACCGTGGTCGAGGTCACGGCCGGAGATCTCACGATCGATGCTGGCGATGTGGAGCTGAAGGGCTCGATTGACGCCAGCACCGTGACCTTGATGACAAGCAATCCTATCGACCTGGGAACGGAGACCAGTGGTTCGTTCAGTTTGACGCCAATCGAAGTTAATCGAATTGACAACGGCACGACATTCATTGAAACGACTGATACGAGTTCTGGTTTGACCAGTGCGATCACCGTATCGAAGCCAATTTCAACTTCGGATAATGTGAACTTGAAGCTGACCGCTGGTGGCAACATGACGTTCGCCGCAGATGTCACGATGACCAATAAGGCTGTGACTTTAGATGCTGGCGGCGGCATCGGCGGCAATGGCACCATCACGGCAGCGACACTGGACGCGACGGCAGACTCAGGCATCAACCTCACGACCTCGGTCGGGACATTGATCTTCAACAATACGGGCACTGGCACTGACACCGTAATCGTCAACACGGGCAGCCTTTCATTGACGGCTAGCGGCAGTGGGAATGCAGGAAACGTGGATTTGACAACCGCCGGAAATCTCACTTTAGCGGGAATCTTTGTATCCAGCGGGGACATTACCGTGGCGACTTCCGACGCGAATGGTGTTGGCACGAACAACACAGAAATCAGCATTCCGTCCGGAGCGGAAATTAAGACCCTAGGTGGTTCCGTAACATTAGCCGCCGACCGTATGGACTTGTCCGGCGACATCTCTGCCACCGTGGGCGTGACCCTACAGGCTGCATTGAACGATGACATCCGCCTGGGCGGGACGAGCACGAATCCAGTCTCACTGGAACTGTCAATGGATGAATTGAATCGTATCGATGCTGACGTGATCAATATCGGCAAAAACAACGGTGGCAAGATTACGATCAGTGAAACGATCAGTCCGGCGCACGCATTGACCTTGAACCTGATTACCGGTGCAGGTGTGGTCGACGATAACGCAAATGGACCCGACATTGTCATTGGGACCCTCTCGATTGTTGCCGGCAGCGGCATTGCCGCCACAGACAACCCACTGGAAGTCAACGCTGATACGATCAGCAACCTGCAAACAGCAACCAGCGGGATTTTCATTGACATCCTGGACTCCGTCGACTCGCAGCACGTGGTGGCTGCCGCTTCCGCGGCGTCGGGCGATATTGTGTTTACATCGACGAACAACAGCGGCCGTTTTGAATTCACGAACGTTTCGGCCGTCGGCGGGTCCATTGACATCACGATGCCCGGCAACGTCAGGATTGGCACCGCCAGTGCATTGCAGAGAGTTGACGTCCATGCAGTCGCCAGCGAAATCGAGATCAGTGGGTCGATCACATCGGCGAACAAAGGAATCACGCTAACCTCCGACACAATAATCCTGCCCGACCCCATGATCGGGCCCGATGGCAAACCGATCCCAACCGTGCAGGCGAATTCCGGCCAGGTTCAGATTTTCACATCATCGGCGGACCGGCCCATCGATCTTGGAAAGACGGCCGACGATTCGTTTGCGCTTTCTGCCGCCGAGCTGTCGGGCATCACGGCAGCGACGATCGTGATTGGCAACCTGACCAACGGGGCGATCACGGTGAGTGATGCGATCACGCTGGCCGACAACACCGGTCTGATTCTGACGACTGGAAGCGACATCACGTTTGGCGACGCCGGTGCATTGAAAGCCGACACGAGCAACCTGGGCAACGTCAGGTTGTTAGCAACCAGCGGCAGCATCGATAGCGATCTGGAAAGCCAGCCGAACATCATCGCCAGCAAATTGACGGCGATCGCCAGGTACGGCATCGGCGCAACCAATCCGATCGTGACCGATCTCAGCGAAACTTCCCAGACGAATCCAGCCAATCTGGGTGTTCTGGATGACGGTGTCATCGCGGTTCGGAACCAGAATGACCTGGATTTGTGGGTTCTAGTGACTCAGAACGGTGAATCAGTCAGTGCCAATGGAGGCGGCGTCGACGTAACGACGACTAGCAGTGCAACGGCAACATCCGTCTATTTCGTCGAGGCAACCACCGTTCAGGAACTCGTGGTCGGCGAGCTCTTTTTCCATGCTGACAATGATTTCACGAAACCCGCAGATGCGTATGGAATAGAAAATGGTATTGTCCAGGTCGGCTTCGTCGGCTCTGACGCCCTGGTGGCGTTGCACGGCCGCACATTCATCGATACCGATTTTGGGACGTTTTCATTCGAAGGATACGTGGAAGCGCTCGCCGGGATTCCGACATCGTTGACGGGGCCGCTGAATTTGATGAGCGGCGTCGATGTCGACAACCTCAGTATCTCAGATTTGATGTCTGAATCGGGATTCACGTCTGATACTCCTGCCGCCGGGACTCCGTTCACAATCGCTGGCGAGACATTCACCCCGGATTCTTTCTCGCTGGTCGATGACGCTGCGGGCGGGGTCATTCACGCGTATGGCGATCTAAGCCTGGCGGCATTGAACCTGGACACTCGCGTTGAGGACAACAACCTCGTCGACAATTACGTGGTGCTCGCTGCCAGTGCAGATCCCGTCCTGCAATTTAGTAAAAGCATCGACGCCTCGTTCACGATCGCGGGTGTGGAGTTTGCGGCCGATGACCTGACCGTGACTTATACGTCCCCTGTCGACACAAACGGCGACTCACTGAATGTCTTTTCCTTTAGCGGTGGGGCGAGCATTTCGGTCGAGCAGCTTGGTGGCAGCCTGGGCCTGGACTTTGGCAACAACGGTTTGTTGATCACCGACGGCGCCGTGACGCGTAACGAATCGACCCTGGAACTCGTACCGTTCACGGTCGCTGATTTGCAGATCACGCCGAAACAAGTGAGCCTGACCTTCGATCAAGCGAATTCCATTTATACGCTCGGCGGTGCGGCCAACATCGCGATCGGCGGTCTGGGCGCTATGGATGTCTCGATTGGTGCGACCATCAAGGGCCCGGATGACCCTGCCAGCAATGACGCGGGCAATCAACTGCAGAGTTTTGCGATGAACGTCACCAGCAATACCTCGATTTCATCGGCAACCATCACGGGTGTGAGCGGAACGAATCCAACGACGATCACCACCAATGCTCCCGTCACACTGGTGGCCGGACAGGTGGTGACGATTTCCGATGTGAAAGGGGCCACCGAAGTCAACGGAGAGTTCACCGTCAAGAACGACGTCATCGATTCAATGTCGTTCCAGATCGACAATATCAACGATCCCAGTACTTACATCGCCAGCGACGATGAAGTCAGTTTTTCAGTGCCCATCGGTACCATTGTGCATGTCACCGGCAGTGACAAGGCCACGGTAACGACGTCGGCTCCCGTCACGCTGACTGGCGACCAAATGGTAGAGATTGCAGGTGTCCTGGGATTCCTGGACGGCACGTATAGCGTTGCAGTCGCCGTAACGGATGCGAAATCATTCGAGATCTTTGTAGGTGAGGTGTTCGATTCCGGCGTGCTCGAGCACACCGGCGGCACAGCCATTTACACCACACCCATCATAGGTGTTTCCAACCCCGGGCAACCCACAACGATCACACTGAGCAACAACGTCACGCTTGTGCAAGATCAATTCGTGACGATTTCCGGTGTTGAGGGTGCAACGAACGTCAACGGCACCTATCAAGTCAAGGCCTCAGTCAATGCCGCCAAGACGTTCCAGATCGACGTTACCGCGGGAGGCGACTATATGCCCGATGGCGGACAGATTAATTTTGCGACGACCATTACCGGTGCCACGACGGATCCGTCCGACTCCACACTGGTCACGATCACGACCAGTAACGCCGTCACTCTGGTTAAAGGCCAACGAGTCAAGATTTCCGGTGCCGATCCGGCAGCCTTGAATGGCACGTTTAAGGTGCACGCGTCGACACCAGCAGATGGCTCGACGCAATTTGTGATCGAGACGGATACGCCGACGAACGACCTGTACGTCTCGGGCGGCACGGTCGAAAGTGCGCCTCCCGCATTGACTCTGGCCGGCGTCAGCGTTGCTCCGGACAACCTTTCGCTCACCTATGAAGCGGCGCAGACTGGCCTGGAGATCAAGAGCGTCACTCAGGAAGAGAATCCCACGATCACGCTGGCCGAGCCGGGCGCCAAGGTGTTCGCGGGACAATATGTGGAAATCACCGGGGTCGACGGTTTGATCGACACCGACCCGGGAGACATCACGTTCGCGTACCTTGTCCTGGAAGTCCTGGACGATTCCAGCTTCAAGATTCAGTATGACGGAGCGATTGACGCCTATGTAAGCGGTGGGTTGGTCAACATCCCCGAGCAATTCTCCGTCGGTGGCAGTGCCGCGATCAGTGTGGATGGCTGGAAGAACTCCGCCAATCGCGATGCCGCCGTCACGGTCACGGCAACCGGGCGGGTCAGCGGGGGCCAACTATCAACACTCGGATTAACCGCCGCAAACACGGGCGATTTTAAAGTCGCTGGCGCGTCCGTCTTACCCGAATCGTTGAGCTTAAATTACACGGCCGCCACTTCCGAATTTGTGCTCGGGGGCGTGGTGACTGTCACCTTGCCAGCTGTCGGGTCATCCACGGATGCGCCGACCTTCCAATTCACCGCCGAGGGTCGCGTCAACGACAGCGGGTTGCAGGACTTCAACCTCGCCTTGTTGGCGGCCAATGCGACCTGGACGATTGGCGGACTGGGCCTGTCGCCGAAGACGTTGACGCTGGCTTACGACAATGCCGACGCACAGCTGAAACTGAGCGGCTCGGTGGGTGTGGACTTCGGTTTGGGCAGCATCGACGTAAGCATGGCTGGCACGATCAGCAAGACGGTTACCGGTGCTCAGCTGGATGACATCAGTCTCACAGTCCAGAACAGTACGACCAGTTCCAGCAACCTCATCACCACCGAATCGAAACGATCGGCGCCCGGTGCGTCAACTTATATCACGACGGTCAGATCCAACTCGCCCCTTGCCGCCAGGGCCGGACAATCAGTCACGATTGACGGTACCCAGGTTGGAGGGCCCAGTGGTACCTATACCATCAAAAGCGTGTCGGAAGACAAGCGATCGTTCGTGATCAACACGACTGATCAGTTCAATCCGAGTCAGACTGGCGTCGCAGTGTTACTGAACACGATTACCGGAGTGGAAAGCGTTTCAGGCAAGACTGAGATTACCCTGGACACGCAGGTCACGCTGAAGAAGGGACAGTCGGTGACACTGTCCGGTGTTGCAGGGGCAACTCAGGTTAACGGTACGTTCGAAGTGCTCTCGGACGTATCGGACTCCTACACCTTCCAAATCGAACTTGCTGCCGCTCCGAGCGATTACGTATCGGGCGGTCTGGCCGAATTCAAGGTCGCACCCACGTTTGAGATCGCCGGCGTCGGTTTGACTCCTGAGCAATTCCAGCTGACCTATACCGCACAGAAGACTAGCCTTAAGGTAGCAAGTCTTGTGTCTGACGGGCGCAATGTCACGATCACGCTCGAAGAAGGCTCGACCGTCACGTTGTTCGCGGGACAGTTGGTGACCATCCCAGGACTGATCAATACCCAGTTCGAAGACTTTGTCGTTTTGGAAGCCGTGCAGGACGCAAATCAATTCCAGATCATTTACGACGGAAGCATTCCTAGCGCTGCTGATGTTACGGTCAACTTTCCGGAACAATTCATTGTCGGCGGAAGTGCCACGATCAGCGTGGACGGCTGGAAGAACTCCGCCGACACCGCCAACGCCGAACTATCGCTGGACGCGAGCGGTTATGTGGAAGCAGGTGTCCTGAAGAATTTGATGTTGTCAGCCAGCGCGGACACCGAGGGCTTCAAGGTGGGCGGCCTCGTTGTCCAGCCGGAGGGCTTGGCACTGACTTACACCGACGGCAATGGCACGTCACTGGTTCTGGGCGGCAGCATCGAGATCACATTGCCCGTGCGGCAGACCCTTGCCTTTACGGTCACCGTTTCGGGCAGCATTCTTGATCGAGAATTGACAGGGTTCACTCTGGGGATCGAGAGCTCCGACACATTCAGGGTGGGCGGCGTCACCATCGCGCCGAAGGGGCTGGAGCTGACTTATGAAGCCGCATCGGAGAAGTTTGCCATTGGCGGCAAAGCCGGCGTGAATGTCAGCAAAATCGGCGCGCTTGATTTGGCCGCCAGCGGGGAATTTGAGAGTGGGTCGTTGACGGCACTGAAGCTGACGACCGAGGCGACGACGACAATAGCAGGCATCGACTTCGGCGCAGGCGTCTACTTTGAGTACGACGCTACCGGTGATGAATTCAAGATTGGCGGTGCGGTATCGGCGGACATCGACAAAATCGGAGACATTTCAGTTCTCGTTGGGGGAACCGTTAAGTCGAACCAGTTGCAGAGCTTCTCGGCACGGATCAATTCGACCAGCTTCGCCTTTGCTGGCGTGAGTTTCTCGGATACCGACCTGCAGTTTACCTACGCCCCAACCGGCTACACGATTTCGGGTTCCAGCACGATTGCGGTGCCTGATTTATTCGGTTCATTAGCGATTGCTGCCAGCGGCTCATTATTGCCGGACGGGACGTTCCAGCACCTGGGATTGGCAGCCTGGTTTCAGCCGGGTGTTGAGATTCCTCTGGCCGGTACGAAGGTGATCATCAAGAAATTCAACGTGGACTACAATCGGGCCGCCGGAAGCGGTGCCCAGTCGCTGACTCTGGGTGGTACCGTCGGGTTTGACGGATTGGGATTCAAGTTTGGCACCGAAGACGACGCGTGCGCAACGTTCCCGACCAATTGTCCGGACCCGACGGGGCTGACCGTTTCTGGTGCGTTGGATCTGACCACCGGAAAGCCGACCGCGTTTGCTATGAGTTTGAATGGCGAGACCGAGCCGATTGTCATCGCTGGTGTGGAAACGAAGTTCACAAACCCGTCGTTCGCCTACACAAAGAATTCAAGTGTTGAGACGTTCGCGGTCAGCGGCACCGCCAGTGTCAAAGTCGCCGGCCAGAGTATCGGCGTTACGCTGGGCGGCCCGAAATCAGACGGCACGCAATCGCCTGGTTTGCTGTTTGAACGACGCAATGGTGGCGATCCGGTACTGAAGAGCATCGATCTGCGAAACGGAAACGCGACCATCGACGTCGGGCCCGTGTCGCTCACGGCCACGGACTTCCGCTTCTCGTACAACAGCGACGATCCGCTAATGAAAATCGGGGGGCGAGCCAGTGTTAAGGCCGGTCCGATCGTGACCACGCTGACGCTTCCGGACATCCCGATTCCCGCCGGAAATCTGGCTGCGTTGTCCCTGGAGATTCCCGATCTTGATTTTTCAATTGGAGAGTTGGGAAGCGTGAAGACCCGCGACGTGACGCTGTCGGCTGGGGTTGAGATGGGGCCAACGTTTTCACTGGTAGGCGATGCGATCCTCGAAATCGCCGGCAACACATTCCAGGCCTCATTGGGAGAACACGACGGCGTTTCATCCACGCCGGCAGGTCTTGTCTGGACCGGCACCGTATTGACTTCGGCTGATGTGTTACTGGACGGCTCGATCTCGTTGGCCGGTGTGGCCGAAATCAGTGCCGACGAACTGCATTTGTCCTACGATCGGAATTCGCTTTCGGCCGAGATTACTGGCTCCGCCAGAATGGCATTGAAGATTCCCGGCTTTACTCAATCACTGGACATCACGTTTGGTGATGAAACAGCGAATCTTCCTGGCCTGGTTGTCAAAAATGGTCAGTTGAAGCGTGCGGATATCTCGGTCGATTCCAGTCTGTCTGCAGCTGGCCTGACCTTTACGACTACCGGACTGCGGATGATCTACATCGCTGGCCAGGACACGCAGTTCTCTTTGCAGTTGAGCGGTTCTGCCGGAGTGGAGCTGTTCACTTTCGGTCACCTGGACGTTGAGTTTGGGACTGCGGCGGTTCCCGGCCTGCTGATCACCGAAAAGGGATTGCAGCGATTGAAGGTTACCGGCACCGGTGACATTACCGTCGCTGGGACAAAGTTGGCGTCGGCAGCGGTGGGCATTGGCTACACCACAACTGGCAACAACAAGGTGTTTTCCATCTGGGGCGAAGCCTCTGCGAAAATTGAGATATTCGGAGCGAACGCGAGTCTCCTGGTCGGATTTGGTGACGCCGTCAGCCCCGGATTCGAAATCACCAATGGTGCTTTGACCAGACTGAAGATGACGGCAAAAGGCGACTTGCGTCTGCCCGGAGACATTTTAGTTATCACCGGCAACATGGTGATCCAGTACGAGGCCGCACATACGGTTGACGCGGTGACGTACAACGTGCTCGGAACAACATATACGAAGCCCGCCTATAATCTGCCGAATCGGTTCATTATGTACGGCGACTTGAACGCGACTCTGCTCAAGACTCTTTCCAGCAAAGTCGACTTCGGAGACATTGGCTCACCAGGTCTGGTCATCGAAAACGGCAAGCTGAAGAGACTCAGTATGAGTCTTTCAAGAGATCTGAGTGTATTCGGCTTCACGCTCGGCGAGGTAAGCCTGTCATCGACGTACAACGCGTCGGGAAAATCAGTGATGTTCAAGGGGACCGTCAAGGTCGGAACACCGAAGGGGACACCCATTGTTGGGAAAGTAAACCTCGGAGAATTGAGCGGGAAGATTTACCTGGACGGAGACGACCCCGCTGACAGTTATCTTCAGTTCTACGGGAAAATCGCCGGGAAAAACCGCGGCATTCTGATTAGCTTTGATGGCAAGGTAGAAGTCGCCGAAGGGGATCCGATCCCAGTTCCATATGACCCAACGTTACCTTACATGGCGTCTTTGGATATTCTGGCGGAAACCTATTGGAGGGCTTCAAACGAATCCGGTCACGAGGATGACGTCTATGTCACGGCGGAAGATTTAGATCGTTACTATCGGCGTACGGTTCTGGCGGAGACCACCGCCACCGAACTGGTGCAGTCCGGCATCACCACCGTCGAAAGCGGACCGGAGATCACGATCACCGAACCGGTGGTGCAAGAGGGTGTCGGAGCAGACTTCGACAACGTCATGACGTTTAAAGTGAAACTCAGCGCCGCACCTGCCGATGGCGAGGTCGTGACGGTTAACTACTCGACAGTAGAACTTACGGCCAACGGGGACGAGGATATCACGGCGAAGGCTGGCATTGACTATGTGCCGGTGGACAACGGTACGCTCGTTTTTGCAGCGGGTGAAACCACGAAGACCATCGACGTCGTCGTCAATCCACGCCTGGTGGCGGATCCGCACAGATTATTCATGGTCCAGCTGACCGGTGTGGAAAGCGGGAACGCGAGCCTGGCCAGCAGCGTTGGTGTCGGGGACATTCTTTACACCCACGTGGCAACCACGACGTCGCTGGAGTCCTCGGCAAGTGCCGGTGTCATCCATGGAGACAATGTCACCTACACCGCCACCGTGAGTGGCGATGTCGGTAGCCGTGGCGTGGTGCGGTTCTATGACGGAGACACCGAGCTGGGAATCGTTCCGGTGGTCGACGGCACCGCCTCCATCACCGTGCCGGGGCTGATCGCTTACGAGCATCCGATCTACGCCCAGTACACGGGATGGCAGGTTTCTGGTTACAGCTACCTTGCAAGTCAGTCAGAGGTGCTGCCGCAGACGGTGATCGCACGCACTGAGTCGATCAATTTTGACTTGTCCGAACTTCAGGGTCTGCAGTATGGAGTTGCTCCCCTGTTTCTCGGCGCGACCGTCGATTCCGGATTACCGATCAGCTACGAAGTCGTCTCGGGACGGGCAACCGTCGCAGGAAACCTGCTGTTGATTGAGGGCGCCGGAGAAGTGACCGTGGGAGCGTCACGAATCTCGGATGCCAACTACCAGGACGCAGCGCCCGTGGAGCAAACTTTCACAGTCGCACCCGCCAGGTTGACGTTTACCGTTGGAAGTCAAACGCTGGCGTACGGCCAGACTGTGTCCGGTTTGACCGGTTCGTTCAGCGGTTTTGTGAACGAAGACGACATCAACAGCGTCACGACGCAGCCGACCCTGACCCCCGAGTCACCAATCACTGGTGCCGGGACGTATAAAGTGACAGCCAGCAGTGGCGACGCTTCCAACTACGTCATCGAGTATGTGCCGGGGCAGGTGACCGTCAATCAGACGGGCAGTGTTGTCAGTCTGCAGTCGTCGACACTCAATGCGGTTTACGGCCAGAGCATCCAGTTGCAGGTTACTGTTGCCAGCCTGGTCGGAACCGAAGCCCCAACGGGACAGGTGAGCTTCTATGATGACGGTGTCGAATTTGCCACCGCTGAGCTGAGCGACGGTATCGCCACGCTGGACTGGAGCGACTGGCGTGTTGACTCATCCAGTCGTCCACTGACCGTTGTCTTTAACGGCGACACGAACTTTGCCCCGAGCACTTCGGCGGAGCTGAATCTGACGGTCAAAAAGGCCGCCACCATTGTGAGTCTGCAGTCCCAGGACCTGGATCTACAGTCGACATCCATCACCAGTGTGACTGCCGATGCTGATGACCCCACCTTGCTGGTGATCACCACCAGCGAACCGATTGCGCTGGTGGCGGGCCAACAGGTCACTGTGGCCGGCGTCGAAGGTGCCAGCGACACGTTTACCGTCGTTGACCAGCCCGACTTTAACAGCTTCCGGATTACAGCAACCACGACAGCTGACTATCCGGGCACAGGAGGCAGCGTCCAATTCGCGTCGGCCGTGATGCTGACGACTACAGTGACGGCGGCCGCGCCGGCTTCCGGTGATCCGACCGGCAGCGTGGAATTCTTCTATCAGGGTGTGAAATTAGGTAACACGGTAAGCCTGGTCGAAGGCAGCGCTAACATCGTGGTCTCCCCGGAGAAGCTGCAGGGAATCACGGTCAACTACCTGGGCGATAAAAACTTCCTGTCCAGCGACGCTGCGGACGACCAGGCGACAAACCTGCCCGCAACCGTCAGCCTCGGCTCAACGGCCAGCGGCAACGTGCCCTACGGCCAGGGCATCACGTTCACCGCAACCGTGGCCGGAGCGAATGGAGATCCATTGCCGACCGGGAGCGTCGAATTCCTCGACGGGTCGACCGTGCTGGCAACTGTGACGCTGGACAGCGAGACGGCGACTGCCAACTTCACATTGACCAACCTGGCTGTTGGTTCGCACGGCGTGACGGCTCGGTATTACGGCGACGCTCGCTATAATGGAGCACTCAGCAGCGAGATCTCGCAGGTGCAGATCGTCAAGGCGGCTACGTCCGTTGCCGTGACCGCAACTCAAAGTGACGCGACGGAGGATTCCAGCTCTCCCGTCTTCGTCTTCGGTCAAACCATCACCTACACCGCCACGGTTGATGCACCGACGGGAATTGGCTCGATTGGCGGTACCGTTCAGTTTGCAATCGACGGTGTGTCTGTTGGCGGTCCGACTGCTTTGGATGCCAGTGGTCAGGCCAGCCTGAGTGTCGCTCTGGAGGCAGGTTCGCATGCGATCACCGTCACCTACAGCGGCACAGCCAACCTGAAAGATTCCGACGGTGCGTTGACTCAGAGCATCGAGCAAGCCGCAACGACCCTGGAAGTGACTCCCGGCGTCGACCCGCTCAACGGGCAGTTCACCTGGCTGGCAAGCGTCGCCAAGGCCGACTTCGGTAAGGGAACTCTGACCGGTACGGTGCAGGTCCGCGATGGCGAGGTTGTGCTCGCCACATTAACGCTGGACGCCAATGGCAGCGCCGGCACTGATTCGCTTGTGGTCCCCGAGGGAACACACGAGCTGACGTTCGCGTACTCAGGCGACAGCAACTTTGTGGGCCAAACCGTGTCGGTGATTGCCAGTCGTACCAACGAAGACGCGTCGGGCTACCTCATCGATCTGCCCGCCAATGCTGTCGACATCAGCCTGGTCGCTGGCGACGCTCGCGGTGTCACCGTTAGCGGTACACAACTGGAGATCGATCCTACTGTCTACGATGACCTGGCCGCTGCTGAATCGGCTGCGATCATTTACCAGTTCTTCGACGGTGGGCAAACACAGTACGTAGTTGTTCAAATCAGTGGATTGAACGATGCCCCCGTGGTCCAGTCGCCGGTCATTGTCAGCAACGAAGACGCAGAAACGTTAACGATCGATTTGCTGTCCGATTATGCCAGCGACGCTGACGCTTCCGATACGCTGCGAATCGAAGGTTTGGTTTCGGTAGGCGACGACCGGGGAATTTCGGTATCCGGCGGCAAATTGTTCATCGTCCCGGAAATCTACAACGACCTGGCGGTTGGCGAATCGGCCAAGATCGTGTTTGAGTACAACATCGTTGATGAACACGGCGTCAGCGTACCCGGAACAGCCACGATCACGATCAACGGTGTCAACGACGCACCTCAAGTCACCGCGCCGGTCAAAGTTCGGGCGATTCCAACCGACGAGCCCCTTACCCTCGACTTGCTCGAGTGGAACTTCGACAGTGATTCGAGCGACACGCTGAATGTTGATGTCGCCAGCCTCACCACGAGCGGCAACACCGCTGGTGTCACGGTGAACGGCAACACGCTGGAAGTCGATCCGTGGGCTTACCGGTACCTCGGTCGCGGTGAAGTGGCTGTCATCACCTACAGCTTTGATGTGGTCGACGACAACGGTGGCAGCGTGCCTCAGACGGCGACGATCACCATGGTCGGGATCAACGATGCACCGGAGATCACGGTCGATGTCGACAACGGTGATTCGGATACCGAATCGCTGACGGAACAGAACGACGGCCTGATGATTTCAGGCACACTGTCGGTGGAGGATATCAACCTGACCGACACCGTGTCGGCCTCGGTCGTATCGGTTGTGGAATCAGGCACGGTCAGTGGCCTGCCCAATGAATTCCTGCTGTTCATGATGGGCGTCAACGCCGACTTTGTGATCGACAGCGGCAGTTCGCAGGGGACACTCAATTGGTCCTTCGACAGTCTCACGGAAGCATTCGATTACCTTCCGGCTGGCGAGTCGCTGGTGTTGACTTATACGCTACAGGTCAAGGACAGCCAGGACGCGACCGACACGCAGACAGTCACAGTGAATATCCACGGAACGAACGACCTGGCGGTGCTTTCGTCGGACACGACGACTCTGGCCGAGACCAATTCTGCTGACGACATTTCCACTGGCGGCACGCTGACAATCAGTGATGTCGACAGTCCGGAACTGTTTCAGGCTCAGCCGGGCACAGTTGGTCTCTATGGTACGTTTGCCATCGACGAGTTGGGCCACTGGACTTACACCGCCAGTTCGGCTCACGATGAATTTGCGATCGGGGAGCGTTATACGGATGCCTTCGATGTGCTTTCCGCCGATGGGACCATGACTTCAGTGACCATTCACATTGATGGTACCAACGACAAGCCTTCCATTGAGGGACTGAGCTCAAGCAACGAAACGCTCGAATCGAGAGGCACCACTCGTGCCCCCGTCTTGCTCGAAGGATTCTTCTTCGATGCCGATCTCAGCGATCAGCATACCGTCACCGTGGACTGGGGCATCAAGCCCGGCATCAGCGATTCGGAGACTTTCCCTGCCACCGAGTTGGCTCTGTCGCAGACAGGTTCATTCCTGCGGAAACATACCTATGCTAATGGCGGGATCTACACGATCACTGTGACGGTGGATGACGGTCATGGCGGTATTGATACGCTGACGACGACTGCCGTGATTACCGGCGTTGGACTTGTGGACGGCACGCTGTACATCATCGGCACGCAAGGCCGTGACCACGTCGATCTGAAGTTCAACGAGAAGAAGGATGAACTGAAAGTTGACGTCAAGCTTAACCAGGGCGGCGGTCACGGCGGGTCAGACGGCGGCAGTGACGGCGGCCAGGACAAAATCAGGGGCACCTTTACAGCCGCTTCCGTCGATCGGGTCGTGGCATATTTGCTGGACGGCGACGATCAATACAACGGAGGCAGTGATGGTGGTTCGGACGGTGGTTCCGACGCCGCCATCTCGCAGTTCATCTTTGGTGGCGGAGGTAACGACAAGATTCAGGGCGGGCGTGGCAACGACGTGCTTGACGGCGGCGACGGTGACGACGACGTTAATGGTGGCAACGGCAATGACACTCTGCTCGGCGGCAACGGTGAAGACAAACTGGACG
>CALFSX010000067.1 GCA_937916515.1 uncultured Planctomycetaceae bacterium
ACAAAACACCTGATAAACCATTTCATCAATGATATCCAGGGGGAAACGGGTATCGGACACGCTGCTAGAGAAGAACTTCGAAAACAGCTTGTCGAAATTGACCTGGAATACCGCTTAGCGGCCGATTCCAGATTTGACGTCGACGCGTACCTGAAAATGCATCGTTTCGCCAAAGACGACATTCCGCAATCGGCGACGATCACTGGAAAACAGCCAGATTCCGACGCTCTTGTGGCGGACGTTCGCGGGTGGCACCAGGAGCCCGTGCAGATTGGGAAATTCGCGATCGAAAAAGAGATTGGACGCGGCGGATTCGGAATCGTTTACAGAGCATTCGATCCAGACCTGAAACGCATCGTCGCACTGAAGGTTCCAAAAGATAAAATCACTCCGGAATCAAGAAAGCGTTTCCTGCAGGAAGCCGAAGCGACCGCAGCACTTGAACACCCGGGCCTTGTTCCCGTCTTTGAAACGGGCGAGATCGATGACGTTTGCTACATTGCTACGGCATTTTGTCCGGGGCAAAATCTTTCTAAATGGTTAAAGGCACGCGGGCGAATTCCGGCCATGCATGCTGCCGAAATCATCCGCGATCTGGCCGTTGCCATGCAGCATGCTCACGATCGAGGCATCGTGCATCGAGACCTGAAGCCCAGTAACATCATGGCTGTTCCACGTCAGCTTCCGGAACAGTCCAATGGCAGCCCCATCATTCCTCGTATTACAGACTTTGGTCTTGCCAAGGTTATAGAAGAGCAGCTGGAAGATACGGGCAGCAGCATCATTCTTGGCACACCAAGTTACATGGCCCCTGAACAGTTGGGGGGTACTGCCAGGAGTTCGTCGTATCCGGCGGGAGACATTTATTCTTTGGGAGTAATCCTGTTCGAACTTTTGGCGGGCAAGCGACCATTTGAACGAAAAACGGTTGTTGAAGTGATGGACGCTATCCGAAAAGATGAGCCGCCGATTCTTCAAAAGCTGCTTCCTGATTTGCCGGATGATTTGGGCACCATCTGCCAGAAATGCCTCGCTCGCGAAGTGGAGGATCGCTACGCCAGTTGTGGAGAACTTGCCAGAGATTTATCACTGTTCCTGAATGGCAAGCCAATTACGGCACGCCCACCGGGCCTGCGATACAAGATCAGGCATTGGATCGACAATCCAAACCGCATTCGGGAAACAGGGCAGTTGTCGATCATGCTGGGATTTGGAGTACCGCTCTGGATCTTCGTAATCATTATTTTCGTTCGCATTGAGAGCCTGGATGCTCAAATTAAGAACGAGATGATTCCGCAAACGCTGTTGATCACAATCCTGTTGCTGCTTCCTCTGGCGTGGGTGGGCTATCAGACTCTGCACGGAATTCGATCCTGGGTTAAAGTCGGCTTTGTCCTGTCGATTGTAAATGTGCTGATGGTCAGTCCGCCGCTATTTGGCCACGTCCTTGTGTTTTCAGACCTGTACGGCAGATATCCACTGGGCAAAATTATTGCTTACACGTTTCTAACCCTGATGTTCGGCATTCAGGTATTGCAATACGGCGTATTACTGCTATCGCGATCGCTGAAAGCTGCCGCCCAAACCGCTTCTGAATAGTGCCTGCAAAGGCAACTTCGCCAGCACCAAAGACTGTTCGTTCTTTGAAGTTGCCAAAGTCGCCAGACTTCGGAATTTAATCAATGGCCGCCCCGCCAACCAATATGGCGGGGCGGCCGTTGGAGGCGGATTAAACAAAGGAACTTGCTAAACATTGCCACTAAGCGTGGTTGTATTTTGCTTCTGTGCCGCGAACGCTTTCATCAAAGACACCTTCGTTGAACACTGTTCGTCCGCCAACGATTGTTCGAACGGGCCAGCCTTTCAGGGTGTCTCCATGCCAGGGAGTCCAGCCGCATTTGGTCACCTGGTCTTCGTTGCGAACTTCCGCTTCCCGATTCATGTCAACCAGCACCAGATCCGCATCATATCCAACCTGAATGCGGCCCTTGTTGACGATGTCCCACACTTTGGCGGGAGCTTCACACATCCACGACACAACCTGCTGCAGGCTGCAGCGACCTTTGTTGACAGAATCCAGCATCAGCGCCAGAGAGTTTTCAACGGCTGGCAGACCGGACGGAGACTGCGGGTACGGCAGCTGCTTTTCTTCCAGCGTGTGAGGAGCATGATCTGTGGCCACCACACCAATGGTGCCATCCAATAATGCTTGCCATAAAGCTGCGTTGTCTTCTTTGTTTTTGATTGACGGGTTCATCTGTACCAGAGACCCCAGGCGTTCATAGTCGTCGACGTTGAACAGCAGGTGGTGAGGACATGCTTCTGCTGTAATCAGGTCGCTGGTTGTTTTCAGGAACTCAACTTCCTGAGCGGTTGAAACGTGCAGCACGTGAAACCGATGGTTGTGACGTTCGGCCAGATCGACAGCACGCTTTGTCGCAATGATGGCCGCTTTGTGATCTCGAATGCTGCTGTGATCGATGAAAGCCGAACCTCCGCTAAGTCTTTCTGAGTTCGCTCGAACAGTCGCTTCGTCTTCACAGTGAGCACAAATCGTGAGAGTTGTTTCGGCGAAAATTCGTTCCAGATCTTCCTGTTGATCAACCAGCAGATTGCCCGTGCTGGAACCAATGAAGATTTTAATCCCAGGAGTCCGTCTGGCGGCTTTCAACACTTCGATGTTGTCTGGCGTGGCACCAATATAGAAACCAAAATTGACAAGGCACTTGCCTGCAGCCACGTCCAGCTTTTCTTCCAGTGCTTCCAGAGTAATCGTGGCTGGCTTGGTGTTGGGCATTTCCAGAAACGTTGTAATGCCGCCTTTCGCGCAAGCTCGACTTCCGGTCGCAAGGTCTTCTTTATGAGTCAACCCAGGATCACGAAAATGCACCTGATCGTCGATCGCTCCCGGAATAAGATGCAGACCGGAAGCGTCGATCACTTCGTCCGCGGCGGTTGTCGCGTCAGCCGACGTGTCCACAATGGAACCGTTTTCGACCAGGATGTTGGCTTTTTGAATTCGATCTGGAAAGACAACTTCGGCACCAATAATCAGAGTTTTCATGGCAGGACGTTATTCGCTGGTTGTGTGCGGAATGCGGACGTAATCTTTTTTTGCGGAACGGCAACTGTGAAAACGGTGGCAGATCGGAATCTGCGTGCTGGCGTTCACGGTCTGTTTGACGACAGCGGCGAATGCCCACGACTGCGTTCATGGTTGATGGTCGAATTTTTTGGCGAACGCAACCACCGTTCGCCCCTTTGTAACGTGAAAATCCTGAGTTCACAAACGCTTACCCAATTTGCAACAACACGTTTGTCAACAACGCCAGAAACGGCATTCGTGGCGACAATTGCAGGCGGAAACTGTGTTTTGACGTTGAGTTCCAAAAAGGGCTTTGCCCTTGACCCGGTGGCGTGGTGTGCCGCAAAACGTGGGACGCCCAAACCGCCGAGCCGCTTCGTTGGCGCTGCGAGAATCATACGCACACAGTGCTCGCATGATTTTGGGTAAGACTCTAAGGGATGCACTCAGCGAACTTGTTTATGCTGCGCTGCGCAGTAGTATTTGCGAGGATGCACGAACCCGGCTTCAATCTGTTTGTCGCCGCTGTACGTCGATTTGCAGACGGCCCGCCGTTTTGCCGTGCAGACTTTGAGTTCAGTAATAAGTAGAATGGTGTGGGAAATGAGCGACGGAAAGTTCACCGGAAAAGTTAGTGTAATTGAGGACACCAAGACTTACGGTCAAAATGGTTTTCGCAAAAGAATGGTCGTCATTGAACAGGATAGTGGCCGCTTCCCGAATTTTGTACCCTTCGATTTCATTCAGGATTCCTGCGACGAAGTGGATCAGATGTCAATCGGCGCGGAAGTGGAAATTTCATTTCGACTTAGCGGGCGAAAATGGCAACGCGATCCCAACAGCGAAGTGAAGTACTTCCTGAACGCAGAAGCAACCAGCTTCAAAATTATCAGCGGCGGAAATTCCGGCAGCAGCGATAGCCAGGTTTCGCCCGGCAGCGACGACGTGCCTTACGGCGAGGTCTTCTCATCCGACGAAGACCCACCGTTCTAATTCCAGGCCACAGTCTGAGGATGACATTTCCGCTGTGGATGATATTCCCGGACGGAATGTGAATGCAGCGAGCGACTGCAGCTCGCTGCATTCGTTCCAGCTTGACGACGTACTTTGGCGAGCGATTTGGCGAGCGCGTGAACCAGCCGGCCATCGCAAAGTTGACTGCGGCGACGAAGACACGGCTGAGCCTTAAAAATGGATTCGCCAAGGCGCAGGAACCCACGCGACAATGGTGCGACTCGGCTATTCCAGCGCCCCACGTCTTGCAACTCCGGCTACAAAGGGGCAGCGACCGAATTCCGGGGCTGGCTGCGTGTTGGTCGTAGCGACAACGGAGCGGCTCGGCGATTCCAACGTCCGACGTCTTCCCACGCTCCACGCCACCGGGTCAAGGGCGCAGCCCTTGCGAAACGATGTCGACGGTTCTGGATCGCGACAAATATGCCCGGCAGAACGAAAAGCGTGATTCGCGGCCACAAGTCAGTGGCAACCGACGAAGCTGGGCGAATGCCTGGTGAAATCAACCTGCGTGACAGCTGAGATCAGTTCACTGTCTCAGCTGAATTCACAGCTTCTCGAGTTAGTGTACACCTGCGTGGCGGGAAAACTTCGAAGTCATCGATATGAAAGTTAACCGTCGTTAACCCGATTCGAAAAGGAGACTGCCTGCCTGAGAAACGCGGAGCCTTCTCTTTACAGGTCGGTTCAAGCGACTTTGTTCGGAGCAATTCACCATTGTTGTGGATAGTCCTGGCTTGTGGAAATCGGCTCTCATCGTCCGGTTCGTGTTTTTTGCCGCCACAAGTCAGCGAAATTCACTGCAAGCCGCGTGGCGTCTAACGGGCTGACAAGCATCAATCACACAACCGCTGTGTCATCGCATTGACAACGTGTGAGATCCACATGACATAGACCTGAACCGTACGGTGCTGCAGAAACGGCAGAAGAACTCAGTATTTTTTGACGCCAAACGATAATTCACGGTTTGGCACAACAAGTGCCACGATCACTGTTATCAAACTGACGGACCTGTTAGACACCTACACAGAAGATGGAAATTCAGGCAAAATTCACGGACGTTGCGGAGCGGCGGCCAACTTAGAACATGGAAGTACATCTCATTCATTGCGGCGAACCTGTTAACTTGATGTCGACTACCAGATCGACGTCGCCGCATTTCCAATGCGTTCATTCAAATGATGTTTGACGCCGCCAAATTAGAACTCCAAGACGGAAAGAAATCCCATGGTTACTCAACGCATCGTACTGGCGTCGATAGCAGCTTTGCTGCTGTCTGCTGTACCACAAGACGCTTCAGCTCAGATCAATCGCTATCTGAATCAAGCCAACCGGATCATCAACAGCGTTCAGAACAACAATCGCAACTACAACAATAATCAAAACCATGGCACGCCTCACCAGAACCATGGCAATCAATATTCTCCCGGCTATCACGTAGACCATCACGATCACGTTGTTCGAGATTCTCATGGCCACGTAATTGGCAACTATCATCACGACGTGATTCACCAGAATTCAAGTTACATCATTCCTCATACCAGCCATTCCAATCAGCATGGCAGCTATTTTGTAAGAGACAACGGGTACTACTACGCCCCTCAAACGGCGTCGATCAGTTCTCAGGTCGCACCCGTTCCCGTACAGGTTCAGTTCGGCAGCTTTTCCCACGTCGATGACCTTGCGTCTCGCCTGGAAGATCTGTGCAACGAATTCTGCCTGGACCTGCACTACAACTATTCTCACAACCATGGCTATAGCGAAACCTATGCAGAGGCATATCAGATTCTGCAGGTGGCCAAGTACATTCATGATGCTGAACACGCGAACGATAGAGCCGCCATTCGCTCTCAGTTGAATGGAGTTGATTCGTTGTTCCACCATGTCCAG
>CALFSX010000068.1 GCA_937916515.1 uncultured Planctomycetaceae bacterium
ATGCGGCACCGCTGGTGTGTCACCGGTCTGCTGAGGGCCGAACAAGGCTTCCTGAGAAGCCGCGGTCATAAGGACCTGCCAAAGCTCATCGACGCTCTCAGGATCGACGTGCTTGACAAACAAACTCGCACACGGTGGAAAAATATTTCAACTAGCGATGGGAATTCTTCAGGCGCAACACGTTGCAGAGACTGGCGATACGCGATGGATTCACCGTTGTCTCTCTGAGAGCGCAAGAGAAAACCCCACGGTCGCGAATTTTGCTACCGTGGGGTTTAAGTGGTGTGAAGCCAACCCTCTTCGAAAACGAAACAGAGACGTTTCGAAAACGGAACATCCAGAGCGGTCCGGAAGGTGAGGTTCCTGTTCCGAGTACTGGTCCGGACGGTGCTGAAGATTCTTGATCGGTAATGGTCATGCCAGCGTCCAGCTGACGGAAGTAACACTGGCTCCTGCCTCTGGAGCGACGAGAAGTTGCGAGGTAAACTCCCGAATGTCGTGGTAAACAGCACGGAGTTAGTCCGAGTCCACAACAATCTTGGTGCGGAAGCCGATTCGACTGTTTTGGTAGTTTGCTGGCACGCCAACGTATTGTCGCGGAGATTCGCCGCGTCCCGTGGTGACCGCTTCAAAGCAGAACACATCGGGCATTTTCACGTTTTTCGCTGTCCGGCCGAGTTGTGTGTGGTGCATCGGTAAATCGTCTGCTTTCATCCAATACTCCAACTCTATTTCGGTTGCCTCTTGAACCCATGACGTCAGGTCAACGAATTCCAAATTGTCCAATTGTCGTATATATGGACCGCTCGTGCGGAACACTTCGGTCCATTTGCATGTTTCAAGTGCTGGTCCGTCCAGGGCGCGGCAACGGATCCGAATGCCTGCCGACGTATTCTTTAGATACAGTCGAAACGGAGTCAGAACACGCGCTTCCATCATGGGTTGTGTGCAGCTGTAGCGGTATCGGAGTGACGCTTCCTCGTCTGGCAGCACTGGATGCAGATAACGGGTATCGCCATCTTCCTCGACATGGGACTGCAGGTTCCTGCTGGACGTGTAATGGGCGTTCATTCCGTAATTCATGTCGTGGGTATGAACCAGAATGTCATTCGTAGCTGCGCCGACCACCTCATAGAAGGGAGCCCTTGGTAATTCCGGGGTCATCGTATAGGACACAACGCCGTCCCTGTTCGGCGGGTTACGAACTTCGTTGTCTATCCATTCCCCAAGACTTCCGAATGTGTCTTCAATCAGTGGCAGACTCGGTAATGGCTGTAGGCTCTTACTGTCGCCCGCGCTTAGATTCTTAAACGTCTTCATCACTTGGGCTGCATCGGTTTTTCCTTGCAGGATCGAGTATCCATAGTTCGCCAGAGTCCAGCTGACAACGTCACAGACGCCGTACTTTTTTTTGTTCGGGTCAATCGTGGTAAGCCGAACACAGAATTCCGAAGCGTCCTGAAAAGAGACCTGTGTAACGGGTTCATCCAGAGTTGCATCCTTAATGGAAACGTTCGGTGGCAGTTGTCCCATGACCTGGAGGTACTGCCTTTTTGTCACAAGTTGAGACCCGACCAGGACGTCAGTGCGAAGATTATTCCAGCCCAGATTCCTGAATAGCTCAGGATAAGCAGGATCCGGCGGCCACGTCGAGATTGCCGATTCGATGTACGGCAATCTTAGGAACTTCATTCCGATAAAATTGTGATAGTGGTCTGAGTCTTCCCAGCCACCCGTCGGTTGAGTTATCTGTTCCAGAGGCAGCGGGACGTTTTTGTTGTCGATGGAAACAGACGTGTCAGCACCCCGATTCCAAAGCAGTAAGGTGACCGCCGCAAGGAAGGTTGTCACAAAAAAATAACGCCATGCGAATTGTCGTGAACGACTGCGGCCGGATATCGGGATAACAGGGCTCGACTCAAGAATGGGTTTGTGCGGTGCAGAATTCGTCAGGGCTGCCGCACATGCGGAAACGAATGAGGTGGCCGTTGTAAACCTTTGAAGAGGCTGTGACGATAAGCCCTTCGACAGGACAGTCGCCAACTCTGCGTTTGAGGTGTCGATCAGGGGTTCGCCGCAGAGCACCAGGTTTGACAATTCGGTGACGGATGTCGCCGCATAGGGATGCCTGCCGAACAGTAACTCGCACGCGATTTCAGCCAGCGAAAAAAGATCCGTGTGGTGCGTCAGGTCCTTTCCCTCCAGTTGCTCGGGTGACATGTAAAGCGGTGTGCCTGCCATTTTTGTGGCACCGTTATCGAGGTGGTAATCAAAGGCGAGGCCAAAATCCAGGATTGTCAGATGTGTGCCCTCTTGGTTCACGACCAGATTGCCTGGTTTTAGATCGCGATGAATAATTCCGCACTGGTGAATGTGATCAAGACCTTCTGCCAGTTGCCGCAATAATTCTACAGCCTGATCGGTTGGAAAAGATGATGTGTCGATTAAGTCCTGCAGAAGCACACCATCGGCCCAGTCCATGACATAGAAGACGAGCGAGGATTCCTGCTCATCCGAGACATGATGAATCGTGACGACATGTGGGTGGCAAACAGTGCTCGCCAGTCTTGCTTCCTGGCAGAACGCCTGACGTCGTGTTGTATTAGCAGCAATTGACGGTGCCAGCACTTTGATCGCGACGTCCCGATCCAACCGCCTGTCGCGACCGCGAAATACAAAAGCGGTTGCGCCAATGCCAACGAGTTCCTGGAAAGAATAACCTCGAAAGGATGCAAGTTCTCCGACATGTTTCGGTTCGGTCACACTTTGCAGGAACTCGAGTAGCTCCTGGCCAGACTCGGTTCTCTTCGAATCTCCCAGACTTGTCAGCAGCAGGGAAAAATGATCTCGATCCGGGGCAAACATCCTGTCCGCATCAGCGCGAATCTCAAGCAGCATTCGCAACTCATCAGCGACTTCCGGGTCGTCTTTGGCCAGCTTCCTGATGAACTCGCCCTGTGGGTCTGGCGCGCTAAGATCGTTCGCTTTGCCGAAGGCGTTTTCGAGACGTTCCAGAAAAGACCGATTCATCGAAAACCTGCAATTTCCATATGTGACTGGAGTAACTTCCACAAATGCGTGTGCAGAGACCAATTTGTCTCAAAAAAATGGAAAATGCGTCAGGCCTCAGTGTCCAGTCGGTGTGCCAGCCAGGCTTTGCAGAAGGCCCATTTCCTGTAAGCGTCCGCTCTGGAAAGGCCAAGTTTCTGTGCTGCGTCTTCGATGCTTAACTCACCGTAGAGATGTAATCGTACAAGTTCTGCGCTGTCGGGCATCTCCGTTCCCAGCTGAGCGATTGTGTCATCCAGCTCAACAGCGAACTGGGCCGCGCGTTGATGCCTGGCATTGGCTTCGTCCTGCGCCTTCGTTTCCAACTTCCGCCGAGTCATCCGCTTTCGGGCTCGGTCGATCAGAAGTTGTTTCATCACCCGCGACGCATAAGGCAGCACCACGCCCGGCTTTGTACCTGAACTGCTGTTTGAAGCTTCGCGACGGGTCTGACTGTCTTTAATCAAAAGTTCGTGGACCAGACCAGTGGCCGTCAATGTGCACACCGACTCTCTGGAAATTAAGCAGCGGGCAACGTGCCTGAGTCTGGAGTATTCATTGAGCCCAAGCGACGGTATTTGATTGTTCACTTTTTTCCCTTCGGTCCACTGTTCAGTGCGACTCATCATAACGCGGCCGTCGTTTCGAGCGAATCAGTGAGTAAAAATATTGCAGTTTTATTGGCTTCTTGCCCTTTCGCTTATTTTCCGTGTTTTGTTGAGACGCTGCGGGCCGGGGAAACGCACTTTATTAGCGTTACAGCAGTGTTAGTGTTAGGCTGGCAGCAGTACTTCGCACTGGAACGCCCT
>CALFSX010000069.1 GCA_937916515.1 uncultured Planctomycetaceae bacterium
GTCACGCCAGCTCGTCGGTCAGGCGCGCGCCGGAAAACTCGCTGCCGCCGACATGCAGGGATCCGTTTTCACCATCACGAATTTGGGCGCATTCGGGATCGACGCCTTCACGCCGATCATCAACGTTCCCGAAACGGCAATCCTGGGTCTTGGGGCCATTCGCCGCGAACCAGTCGTACTCGACGACGGCGGCATCGTCTCCCGGCACCAAATTACCCTCAGCCTGACCTTTGACCACCGCATCCTCGACGGCGCCCCCGCCGCCCGCTTCCTGCAGAACATCGCCACCGCCATCGCCAATCTATCAGCAGCATTGTTAAGTTGAAACAGTTGCCTCAGGAACCTTAGGCACTGGTTTGTGTGAGCAGTTGGGCAATGATGAGAGTGAGGATGTATTTCATGGTTCACATTCAATTTCATGGGATGAACAGAGGCACGGCCCATTTGCCGATGAGGATGGTTTCACCGGCGACGCAGTCCTTTTGATAGAGCGTGCAGTAATTGGCGGAGGAGTTGGGTGCGAACAGCGGGACTTCGGGCAGCGATACCTTTTCGAAACCTTGATCCGTGAGGGCTTGCGATTGTGAGTCGCGGTTGCGATCGAGGGCGGGCGTGAGGAACCACACGGTGCCGGCACGCTGGCAGGTGATCGTCTTCTTGCCGTTCATGGCGACGGGCAGGAAGTGCGCGTTCTTCAAGGCATCAGGTAACGAAGCGCTGAGGTAGTCGCGGTCGGTGAAGAGCTTCACGCCGGATTTCAGGTCTGCGGATTCGGTGCCAGCGATGGTGAGAGTGCCTGTTGTTTTCTTGCGCATGAGTTCGCCGTTGGTGTTGGCATTCGCCGGCTTGGCGGGCAATTGAATCTTCTCCTGACCTCCGCTGGCTTTGCTCACGAGCTGACGCAGTCGCACGGCATCGCCGACCGGCTTGCCTGCGGCGACATCTTCTTCGCGAAAGGTCGCCATGAGGATGTTGCGGTCGGCGACACGGTTGTAGTCGTAGACGATGCGGATGAGGCCATCGGGTGTCTGCTGTCCATCGGGATAGGACACGCCGAGGCGTTCGTCGAGCATGAGTCCGCCGGTCCAGGTCTTGCCGTCGTCTTTGGAGAGGTAGGCGGTGAGATGCGAGCGGCTGGTGCGTGTGTCGAGCGGGCCGTGCTTCACAAGCAGCAGATTGCCCGACGCGAGACGGCTGATGAAGAAGCGCGACGGCGTGTGCAGAATGTTTGACGGCTTCAACACCGGCCACGTCCTGCCGCGATCCGTGCTCCCACTTTCGCCGATGCCATACTTCGTGCGAACCAGCAGCCAGAGCGAACCGTCCTTGCGTTCGACGAACATGTGCTCGTCGAACTGGCGGTCGGCTAACGGAACATTGCAGCCGCCGCGCAACGTCCACGTTTTCCCTCTGTCATTGGAGACGATCATCTGCGCGCTGTTGTCGTGGTCACGCCATTTTGAAATCGGCAGCACCCATTCGCCAGACGAAAGTATGAGCGGCTTGCACATCATCACGCCATCGCCAATGCGGCGCGGCTGTGACCACGTTGGCTGCGCGGCATCAGGTTCGGCGGTCTCGATGCACCACACTCCAAGTTCGGCATCGCGGCGACCTTTCTCCATCTGCGCCCAGAAGAAGAACAGCCGGCCATCCGGTGAGACCCACAGTTCAGGATCGAAACTCCGCACCGGCCCGCCCGCATCGGGATCGACGGTCAGCAATTCATTCCATGTCGCGCCATCATCGCTGCTGGTGGAGAGCACGACGTAGTTGTTGAGATCTTCTGCCGGCGTCGGGCCTGCATACCAAGTGGCCCACATGCGCCCCTTCGGTGCGACCGCCATGCTTGGTATGCCGGCGAAGGCGCGGTTCGTCACCGCGTGCTCGGGCAATGGCGGCCCGAGATGCTGAGGAGGTTGCAGTGAGGGCGCATCAGCGGCGTGCAGCGCGGCCAGCGGTGCCAGCAGCAGCGCGGTGATGAAGGTGATGTTGTGTTTCATGGTTGCCTGCTTGAAAGTCCTTTGCGTTAGCGAATCCAAATGCCTTTGCCTGTGCCGCCGCGTGGCGTGGACTTGGGGTAATCGAGGTTCGGCTTTTGCTCGATGACGTGGACGACTTGCTCGACGTGTAGATCGCCCTGCGAGCCACGAACACGAACACCGGAAACGCTGAGGTTGCGCACGGTGCAGTCGAGGTCGGGAGAGAAAATCTCGGTCCAATTCACGGGGTCTTCGGACTTGCCATGCTTGTAGGTCTGCGACAGCGGGCCGATGGCGAGCAGGTGCCAGTCGGGAGTGATGGGATGGTTCACGCGGACGTTGTGAATCGAGAGTCCGTCGGTGTTCGCGTGAAGTTCGATCTGGCCGGGGCGATTGAAGGTAAGGTCTTCGAAGCGGAGGTTCTTCACCGTGCCAACGCCGACACTGAAATCGTTGTCACGGCCGAGTTCGAGATTCGGCTGGTCATAGATTTTGAAATGCCGAATGTCGGTAATGCGCCGCAGGGTGATGTCGCGGATAGGACAGGCGAGCGTGGTGCCGTCGTTGAAACGTTTCACACCGGGGAGGATGCGGATGGCGATGTTGCCGTCGTGGTCGTCCCCGGGCCAGCCGGTGACGTCTTCGACGACGATCCGTTCTATGGGACCGTAGCTGGGTGCGTAGTTTTTCCATTCCCAGGCGTTCAACGCCACGTCGTCATCCTTCGAATCGCCGCGCACGCCGCGAATGAGGCCATCGCTGGCGGGGCCGTTCACATGCACGCCGTCGCGGCGATGCTCCTCCAGCGTGATGTTCTCGACGATGAAGTCGTGTGCGTTCGCAAGATGCACGCCGAAGGGAATGCTCTGCCGCACCGTCACGTTCTTCACCGAGACGCGCCGGACGTTTTGCAAGAGGATGACTCCGTGCGTGCCGAAAGCGGGCTTTTCGTTCGAGGAGTGGCCGCGCAGGTTGCCGTGATTAGCCACGGCGGTGGCGAGCGTGGTCCAGATGCCGCCATCGATGGTGATGTCGGTATCGAGCGGCTGATCGGCGGGCACGGGCTTCGTGTTCAAGGTGATGATGTTCTCGTTGCGCACCATGCAGGTGTTGGTGCCGGGCTTGAGGCGAATCTCGGTGTCGGCATCGGCGGTAAGTTTCTGACCAGACCTCAAGGTGATGGGACCATCCAGGTAGTAAGGCTGATCGCGCTTCGGCAGATGCACGGAGTTGGCTTGGTCGAGCGCCGCCTGGATGGCGTCGTTCCAGATCTCAGCAGTAACCGCGCGTTCCTCGATCTCACCGGAGTCGCGTGGCCATTTCTCGGTCCAGGAATCCGCGCGGACGAGTTGTTTGAAAACAGTCAGCTTTCCGTCGGAATCGCTGTGTCTTCCGATCGAGACACCATGCTTTGAAGCCTCAAACGCAGCTCGAATCCAGTCGCCGCGCGTCGTGCTGGCAGCGGGCTCCGGCAAGCCGTGCTGGCGAGCCAGGCGGCTCCAGCGAGTCTTCAATTCCTCATCGAGTGGCTGGTCGAGTTTAATGGCGTGACCAGGAAACGCTTCGAAATACTGACTAACGATATGCTTACCGCGCGTGCCCGGTTTCTCGGGAGCAGGCTCGATCCCATGTAAGCCACCCAGGCTGCCCCACCACTGAATCGCTATGAAATCCGGGTGGCTCGGAGGCACGTCGCTCACGTGGATCGTTGCTCCGCCGCTCGACCAAACACGGCGTTTTAATGCTTCGACATCGACCTCCTGCACAGAGACGTTTCCAGCCAGCGCCATGTCAGCGGCGTAACCGGCGGCGCCGCCGAGCGACATCCAGATCGGTTCCAGCCGGAGTGCGCAGAAGCCGACGTGGCTCGCGCTGCAGGCTGTGGGGACCAGCAGGTTCCGCATGTTCTTCGGCACCAGCACGCCATAGGGAATCTGATAGGGTGCGACGCCTTTGTAGAACTCGCCTGTGTGCCGTCCACCGATCAGTGGTCCTTCATGGCCAGTGCCGTGGCAGTTGTGACTGTATTCTCCGAACGCGATGGCGTCGTTATGCAGCCGAGCACGGGCGTCGTTCGGGGCGTACTCGGTGTCGGCTTCGGTGTAGACGCGCAAGCCCACCGTGCGGCGAGCTTCTCGAACGTAGATTTGCGGTGGGATGTGACCGGTGTCCGCAAACTCATCGCGGCATAGACCCCACGTCGCGGCTTCCTTTCGAAATGCCTCAGGCAGTGCGGGATCGGTCTGGACGAAATGGATCAGGCCGAGCTGCCAGTCGAGATGCTTCTTTTCGATCAGACGGCGAGTGGCGAGGTCGCCATCGGGGTACTCGTGATGGTGGCCCGGCAGCGAAAGACGAACGAGTCCCTGTGAGACATCGTTGATGTCGTGCTTGCCGTTGGGCATCACCGGAAGATGTGCCTTGAGCATAAAGCGGCGGCCGGGATACCCGAAGGCTGCGTCGAACTGCCCGGCTTTCACCAGGGGGATGATCGCCGCATAGTCCTCGCGGTTGTAATCGTCGGGAACAGGAACCGGCACGCGATTCGCCGGGTTCTGAGTCATGCAGAGTCGATAGTTGTAACCCTGCAGTTCTGCATCGGCAGCTTCTGGCGCGAGTGATTCTGAATACTCCGACTTCGCCTCGCGGCCCACGCGGTATGGAACCTTCGCCGCTGCCAGCAGGTCACCTTCGTAAGTGGCATCAATGACCAGCCGCGGCTTGACCGTGACTTTTTTTGACTCCGGAAGCACAAAGTGCAGAGCGGTGATGGCCGAATTCTCAACGTCAACTTCGACCAGACGGTGGTTCGTGAGGACTGTGATTGTCGGCCGTTCGGCGAGCATCTGTTGAAAGATCAGCAGGTTGACAGAAGGCTCACCGTGAGTTCCCTGCCAACTATCTTTGGCTTGCGCGGAATCCTCACCATAAGTGACCTGGTAGTGCTTCAGGACTCGCTGACTGAACTGCAGAAACGGCCCGTTGAGCGCTTCGAAGCTATGGAAATCCGAATGGGAGAGACCACGAGTCATCATACCCCCGATCCGTCCGGTGGGCTCGACCAGCCAGACGTTCCGGTCACCTTCTGCAGCATTCAGCGCAGCGGCAATTCCAGCGGGCGTGGCCCCGTAAATGACGATACCCGGTGCATCAGAGGAGCAGTCAGCGGCATGCAACACGGCCAGCGGCGGGAGCAGCAGGGCGGTAAAAAGTGCGAATAAAGACTTCATGGTTATTTCTTTCTTTTCTTGCTGGCAGCTGGTCCGTCGTTAGGTTTCACCGTGATGCGTTGGGCAAGCATCTGGTCGAGTTCCTGGCTCAGTGAGTAGAGTATGTCCGCCCACGCCGAGCCCTACAAGAAATCGCAGAACGAGCATTTCCTCCTGCGTTCGCACCCAATATCCCAAACCGGCGAATATCGAGTAGAAGAGGATGCTAACGCCCATCGCCCGGGTGCGGCCGATGCGGTCGCCCAGGTTTCCCAGGACGATACCGCCGATCGCTGCTCCCAGCATCAGCGCGGCCGTGAAGCGGGCGAACCAATCACCGGCGACGGCCTCGGTGTACTGGTCGCCGAGCAGGCTCCTGGAAACGGACCGCGAAGCAATCGGCATCAAGCCGAGTTCGATGCCGTCGAAGAGCAGTCCCAAGCAGGCTGCTGCAAGCACGGCGATTCTGGCGGAACGAGAAAGGGACGGAATAACGTTCACTTCGCTTGGCCTCGCACCGCTTGAATGATGGCACTATTATCCAGTTCGCCCAGGTCCATCGCTTCGGCGCGTTCAAGGAGTTGCCGATGAGCGTCCGTAAGCTGCAGTTTCAAGCCATGACTTGCGGCGGCCTTGAGGATCAAGCGAACGTCTTTGAGATGCTGCGACAGTTTAGCTTGGGCAACAAAATTTCGCGCGATCATCTTAAGCCCCTTGGTGTCCATCTGACGCGAATAGGCGGCACTGGCTTGCAGGACGGAGAGCACGCCGTGCTGATCGAGCCCCAGCGTCTCGGCGAACGCCAGCCCTTCCGCGAGAGCCGCCCGGTTGAGCCCCAGCACGAGATTGCTGACCAGTTTGACCTTCGCCGCCGAGCCCGAAGTACCGACATGAAAGACATGTTTGCCCAGCACCGGCCAAAGGTCCTCGCAGGCTGAGAACGCAGCGTGAGCGCCTCCAACGATCACTGTCGCTTCGCCGCGGCGAGTCTGCTCGCTGGACCCAGAGATCGGAGCGTCCAGATAATGGGCTCCCCGCTCGCCGAGCTGTCTTTCCCAGACGACGCTTTGCTCGGGATCGCCCGTGGTCGTATCGATGACGATCTGCCCGGAGCGAACACCTTCCAATCGTGGCGTCAGGACTTGAGAGACGACGTCGCTGGAGAAAAGGCTGACAATCACCCGATCGCACTCAGCGAGCGGATTGTCGCTCCAGACGGCCCCGCGAGCCAAAAACGTCTCGGCCTTGTCACGTGTGCGGTTCCATATGTGGGCTTGAAAACCTCGTTCGATCAACCGCTCGGCAATGGCAGTTCCCATCAGCCCCAGTCCGATGACACCGATTCGCTGATTTTTTGCAGCCATGAAGATCACTCCTTGAGGCTCGCTAGAAAGTTTTGGTACTCGTTGGCCGGGTCGTAGTCTGTGCCGTCGTGCACCATCGCAGCGTAGACGAGGTGGAACGACTCACCCTTCTTGACTTCGACTGTGCTGCGGGCTCCTTGTTTCATCGCTTCGCGGCCGAATGGATTGGCGACGAAGACTCCGTAGTCGCGATTGTGCCACCAGCTTTCGCGGAAATTCTTGTCGCTGGCCATCAGCAGGATGCCGCCGGACTGCGGGCCGTGGCCTGAGTAGTCACACCATTGGGCCGGCTGGCCCCAAGTCTCTTTCGCCGTCTTCCTGCCCGTTGAACTGCGGATCATTCCGCCGTTCTTCTCGGTGAGGGGAGTGGCGACTCGGGCTCCGAATCCCATCTCTTCCTGATCGCCGAACACGATCTCACGCTGATCGGCACGGAACTCGGCGCTCCACACCAGCAGCCAGCCATGCGGCCGCGCGGTCAACGTGAAGTCGTTCGTCAGCAGACAGGACGTCTCGCCGCTATGGGTCTTCAGGCGGCACTCGGTGGCGAACCGCAGTTGTCCGTCAGAAGTTGTTGGAGCCTTCACGAACCGAAGATGCTCCATCGTCGCCTTGTTGCGCCAGAAGTCTTGCCCGCTGATGTCACCGAAGGCGAGCCAGATGCCGGGATGCATGGTGTCGTGGTCGACCGCATCGACATCCTCAACAGGTGGATGATTGCGAGTGACTTGCACGCCAGTCGCCAGTCGCGCGTTTGCGAAATACGGTCGCAGAATCTTTTCATCGCGAAAGACGAAGTCGACGATCGGCTGACCACAGAGCGAGATCCGCAGGCGATCCTGCTGTTCCGCAACGCTGAAGCCAGTTGCTGTCGAAGGATTGCTTGATGGGGCAGTCGTGTTTGCACTCGTGACAGCGAGCGGTGTTCGCATCGACAGCAGAAACGTTGCCAGGTCGGCGACCTGTTGCGGTGCCAGGTTCTCGGCCATTTCAGGCATGGCCGAAACACGACTTGTTTTGCGATCTTCAATCGATTCTTTCGGAATGTCGACCTGTTGGCCATTGGATTGTCCAAGAGACAACGTCAAGCCGCTCTCCTCCATGAGTACTCCTGAGAAGACTTTGCCTTCATCGGTGACGACCGACATTTGGTTGAAGCCTTCGGTAATGACCGCGCTGGGGTCGACGATGGATTGCACGATGTGCCGCGCGTTGGATCGCAGTCCGATGCTGCTCAGGTTCGGACCGAACCCATTCTTCGCCTGATCGAGACTGTGGCATTTGACGCAGCCAGCACCCTGAGATCGGCGGAACAGCAATTCGCCTCGATCTCGATCACCACGTTCCAACATCGCGAGCGAAGCGTTGAGCGTTGCTTTCGTCGGCTGCTTGTCGAGCGGCATGGGAGCGATGGCGATGATGTAGTTTCCTTTACCACCACTTTTGCCATCATCGGTGTTGCCACCGAGTTCAACGCGGCCTGAATCGAACGATCGTGAGTAGAAGGCGAACTTTGCTCCTTCGTCGATCGCCGCTGTGAACGGCTCCTTTTGGAAATTCTTCAGCACCCAACTCGGAGCCGTCTTCTGCCGGACATCGATCCCGACCCAGACACGGACCGGCACCAATGCATCCGCGCTGAGCCACTGCTCGCCGCTTGAGTTGTCGTCGTCATTGGCGGACTGAAAGAGATCAGCCCCTTCGAGTTCCGCAGGCACGTCGCTCAGCCGATAGCTGCGATCGACATAGACTTGAGCACCAGACAGAAAGCCGCCCGACACGACTTTATACGCGGCTCCGTTCTTCACTTTCAGGTTCCGAACAGCAGCTATTCCACGGTGCGACTCGGCCCTGCTCTCCGGCGCAGCGGCGTTCATCGAAGCGGAAGCGGCCTGCAATGATCGTCCGCGGATCTCCGGCTTTGAACCGCCCGCGACCTTCGCCAGCCACAACTCAGCGACCTTGCGCACGGCGGCATCCGCGTCCTTCTGCGCCAACGTGCCGACCTCCGGCTGAGTCGCCGCATGCGTTTCCAGCAACGCCAGCAACGCCGCTCGGCGGACCGCTGCGCGCGAGTCGATGAGCCATCCTTGCAGCTCGACTGTCGACTGCACGGCTCGCAATGCCTGCCATCCGGCATAGTAGCTGGTCGCGTCCGTCTCGCGCTGTAATTGTTCCAACAGCTCGGGAATGAGCTCCGTTTGTCGAGCCTCATGCAGGGCTTGCACGGCAGCGAATCGGACGCGCGGCTCAGGATGTTGCAACGCGACTCGCGCATAATTTGTGAGACGCTCGGTCTGCCCGAATTGTTTCGCACGATACGCAAGAATTCGGATGGCCTGAATTTGCAGGTTGAGTGACGCCTTCGACTCTGCCTGCAGCGCGTCATGCAGAAATGACGCGAGCTTTGTAGCAACCGGCATACGTCCCAGTGCCCATACCGTCCACGTTTCCTGATTCTCGGTCAGCTTGCCGTCGCCCAGTCGCTCGACGAGTCGTTGCTGAACCGCATGGCCGCGGCGCACCAGCTCGTCCTGCGCGTTGATACGTCGAACTGGCAGCGGCGAGTCGAATTCGTCGACTAGGTCGTCGATCGAGAACTCATCGAGTCGCCCGGCAGTGTTCAGCGGCTCGACAGGCGGAGCGTCCTTCCAGGCCACTCGAAAGATGCGGCCTTCGTTGGTGAGTTGCCCGTCCTTCCATTCAGCTCCGTATCCGCTACTCCAGCCGAGCACCCACAACGCGCCGTCGGGTCCGAAATCCATGTCGGTCGGGCGAAACAGCGACGAACCACCTTCGATGAAAGGAGTGAAGCCGCCGCCAGCAGGTCGCAGCATGGCCCCATCCCACTGCGGTCGCCACAGGTAGGTCGTCTTCAACAACCAATCGTTGACGAGGAACGCACCCCTATATTCAGGAGGGAACTGTGGCGACTGGCAGAAGACTACTCCCGTACCTGAGCCTTCAAACAATGGCCCGCTCACAGGCGCGGTCGGCGCATGCGGATCGGTTCCCCAATGGCTGCTCCACGCATGGTTCCAGCCAAAGTGAGCTCCAAAGAACGGCATGAAGACACGATCACCCGTCGTCTGATCGTTGTCGGTCCCGATCCAGTTGAAGCCGCTGTCGAACGTGATGTCCCACGGATTGCGGAAGCCGCGTGCGACTATCTCCAGGTTCTTCCCGCCGTCCTCGCAACGTAGAACCCCGCCATCCAGACCCCAATCATCAGCCGGATCGTGATAGGCACGGCGGTAATCATTGTTACTTGACGTCACCGCAGCCGGTATGTCAGGCACATCGTCCGGCGCCTCAAGTCCCCACAAGTCACGAAACGCCTTCGGCGCGTAGCGGCCCGGTTGATTGAGTCCCTTCGAGTTCCCTTTACTCATGTAGAGCTTGCCATCAGGAGCCCAATTCAGACCATGGAGTCCGTGTTCCAGATTGCCGAGATCGGTATAGACCCTGACGTACTCATCGGCCTCATCATCGCCATCAAGATCGCGGACCACCGTCAGATCCGGCGCATTGGCGATCCACAATTCGCGACCGTGCCAGGCGAGTCCCTGAATCGCATTGAATCCAGTTGCGAACTCCTTCGTTTGATCGGCGAAACCATCGCCGTCCATATCGAGCACGATGACAACACTATCGCCCGGAGTCTCCCGTGTCGGATTTCGGTACTGCGGCCCCATTCCGACAAACAGCCGCCCGCGCTCGTCGAACGCCATCGAGCATGGCTGCCTCACCATCGGCTCGCTGGCAAAGAGTGTGACTTCAAACTCCTGCGGGACGCTGGGCAATGCCTGCAGATCTGCCGCCTTGTCGGCAAACTGGCCATACGCCGCCGCGCCCGCGAGCAGGCTTACCACGAACGTCAACATAAATTTTTTTCGAGACAGGTACAGGATCGCGTCCATTACTCAACCTCCGACTTCGTTTCGTTTATAAATGTCGCGCCCACGTTTTGGCGGACTGTGACGTTCGTGCAGCCGGTGGCCGGGGCGATGGTGCAGACCTTGCCTTGAAAGATGTTGTCGGTCAGGAGCAGCGTGTCGCCGCCGGGAGCGAAGGTGATGGCGTGCGAGGCGTGGTTGCCGCTGGTGAAGATGTTGCCGCGCACCGTGACATTGCCGTAGCGACCGTCCGGTTCATGGGTGGTGAAATAGAGTTCGGCGTACTCTTCGTAATCGCCGGTGACGAAGCTGCGTCGTCCGCGGCGCGGGTCGTGTTCGCACTTGGTGGTGTTGTTCACGAACACGTTGTCCGCCAGCACAAAGTTTATCGGCTGGTTGATCCACGAACCGCGGCCGCCATTGCGGAACGTGTTGCCGACGATGGTCACGTCTTCGCAGGACTTCTCAACGCTGATCACCCGTGAGCCGTTGGTGCCATCGACCGTGTTGCCGGTAACGACCGCGTTGCGACAGAACTCGGCCAGAAAGAACGCACCCATCCGCGAGCCGGTGATGTGATTGCCACTGAAGACGATGTCCTGGCTTTTCTGAATGTGCATCGTGTCGCCGAGTGCGCTGAGCCGACAGCCTCGCACAATCACCGCTTCGCAGCCCACAAGGTCCAGTGCGCCCTTGCCCGGTCCGCTTCCCTTCGGCGCGTAAAGAGCAAGGTGCGCGTGAAACAAGGGATACATCAGCTTTGAGTTTGGCCCGGAGTCGCTGGAGAATCGAATCGGTGTGCCGCCCGGTTTGTCCGCAATGCGGATGAATTCACGATCACTCTCCACGATGAAACACTGCCGGCCTCTGACAATGTTCGACGGAAGATCATCATCATAGAAACACAGCGATTGCTGTCCCCGATAGTCGCGCTCCGACACGGGGAGCGGTTTCGCATTGTCGAAGTAGACGCGGTCGTCACCCTGCTTCATTCGTACCGGACCGCGGATGTATTCCGGCGGGAGGTATTTCGCGGCGAGCGCCCGTTCGGCATCGTTGTAATCTTCTGGCCAGACGGTGATCTGCCAGAGATAACCGTAGTCCCACATGAACTTGCCGCTGCGCTCCAGTGTGCAATTCTCTACGGTGACATTGCGGGCATAGTTGACGATCTCGCGATCGCTCCCTTTCTTCTCCACGCCCATGACCGTGATGACCGCGCCAGCCAAACCGTCGCTCGTGATATCGCGGAAAGTCAGATTCGCAGTTTCGCCTCCGGGAGTCGTCGTTATCACGATGCCGCGGGTATTGGCGTTTGGCTCCCACGTGTTGCTGGTCCTGGTCGGGTCGAACACGCTGCCTCTGAAGTGACCGCCGAACCAGCGAAAGTCGCGGAGGTTCTCACCAGAGAACATCACATTTCTGGCCTGATCGCCAAGCTGCTTCGGAAAGTGAAACCTAGCCCCATAGGCAGTTACCGTCATGTGCGAACTCAGCGGAATCGGGTCGGCGCCATCAAGGTAATAGTCACCAGGAGGAATCGTCACGGTGCCGCCATGGTCCGCCGCTTTTGCGAAGAGAGTCGCAAGCTTGGCTCGGTCGGAATTTTCAGAGTGAGCGTCCTGAGCCTGAATCGCGTCGATCGGTGACAGCAGCAAGGCGATGAGGAGCAACAGGTTACGTGGCTTTTGAGACGAATTCGCAAGCTTGAACCGATGCGCGGAAGTTGAAGTGATTGATGGTTGTTGATTGCTGATCTTTGATTGGCGATGGGGCAAGGGCGGTAACTGCCAACGCCCGACACAGCGAGCACCTGCACTTCGAAAATCAGCAATCCTCAATCGGCAATCCTCAATCCTGTTTTCGACGGTGGTGTGTCTCATGACTTTATCTCGTTCAATGTACCAGCGCTACTGCCGAACGTGTCTGCTTCGATACCGAGGTGCTGAAGCATCGTGACATAGAGGTTGCACAGCGGTTTGTTGTGATCCCGCCGGAAGGCAAGGTGCTGGCCGTGCTGAAAGCCGCCGCCGGCGAGCAGAATCGGCAGGTTGGTGTTGTCGTGCGTGTTGGCGTCACCCATGTTGCTGCCGAACAGGATCATCGTGCGGTCCAGCAATCGGCCTTCGCCTTCATGTGTTTCGGCAAGTCGCCCGAACAGCTTGCGGAGCAGTGTCATCTGCTGATGATCGGCGTCCTGCAATTGCTGCACCTTCGATTCTGACTGACCGTGATGGCTGAGATTGTGGTAACCATCGGTTGTGTTCTGATCGGGATGCAGCTTGAAGACCGGAGTCGCAAAGGCATCGACCATCAGTGTGACGATCCGCGTCGAATCCGATTCCAGCGCCAGCCTCGCCATCGACAGCATCAGGTCAAACTTCTCGAAGAACAACTTCTGGTCGCGAATGTCGTCCGGTGGTTGCTGATCGGTTGTCGGTTTCGGACGCAGTTCCCACTGGCGAGCGACATGCAGTCGCTCTTCGATTTCTCGGACAGACGTGAGGTACTGGTCGAGCCGTGATTGATCGTCGCGGCCAAGATGGCTGCGGAACTGCCGCGTGTCATCCAGCAACGTATCGAGAATGCTGCCTTGTTCGTCGAGTTGATGAAGTTGCCGCTCGACTGCAGCCTGATCGCCCTGGACGAACATCTTGCCAAACAGAGCAGACGCACTGTCTTCGGCGGGCAGCAGCACACCGTCTCGCGTCCAGGAGAGACTGCGGTTCGCCTTGTCGATGTTCACGCCCAGATTGAGCGTGGGAAACCGAGTCACTGGACCAAGCCGTTCCGCGGCAAATTGATCGAGCGAGATCGTATTGCGAAAGCCGCTCTTGGTCGGGCCACGTGCTGCAGTGAGAAAGCAGTTCTCCGTGCTGTGACCACCGTCGACATCGGGGTGTGAGAGGCCACTGATCACCGTGAAGTCGTCGCGGAACTCGGCCAGATCAGCGAGGTACGGCGAGAGTTCGTAATCTCGTCCTGTGCCCTCGGGAAAGAACGGCTTGGGCAGCACGCCGAGATTGTTCGAGATCAACAGCATCCGCCGCGGAAGTTCTGCATCCGGTTGCTTTGCTGATACTGAGCGCAGGATGTCCAAAAACGGTAGCGCAAGCGTGACTCCCGCACCGCGAAGAAACCGACGACGGGAGAGATTTGATTGATGATTGTCGATTGATGATTTGTGATTGTTGAAGTGGTTCATGGTTGACGTTTCTGCGGCGGTTCGTTGCGACTTTCTTCACTTCTAATATCAACAATCAGCAATCGACAATCAGCAATGCGTTCCCCGTTGGATTGCCGATTGGTGATTTCTGGTTGTTGAAGGGGGTCATTGCTTTGCCTTCACTTCTGCTGTTTTAACGCTCGTTACAAAGATCGCAATGAGTTCGTCGCACTCTTTAACAATATCGGCCAGCCTGTTCGCCTCACACATCGGTTTGCGTTCGATGATCCTGAGCCAGACGAGTGTTTCTCGAAGTTCCTTTAAGCAGATCTTCATCTTATGAATAAAGTCTCGTCGCGACTCGGCACTTTGTGCTTCCCCGTAATTCGGCGCTGGTGATGTACCGGAGCGGACAAGTTGGCCCGCGATGTGATTCCCTGCCTTCGTGTTGGGCAATGACTCAGTCACGTTAAGCACTCGAACGGCAAAGTTGATCAATCGATCTTCAAGATCTCCAGCTTTCATCATTTTTTCCTCAGTTCACCACTTCCACTTCAAAAATCAACAATCATCAATCGACAATCGACAATTCACTCCTCGAAAAAACGCTCTTCCACATCATCAATCAATTTTCATCCCAAGAAACATCCTGCTCTGCACCAACGCATGCACAAGATCACTCACGCGATATCCATCTGCTTCACACGCATCGAGGATCGATTCGATCTCCTCGCGATCTGAGAACCGGACCGGAGTTCCGGTCGCATAAAGCGTGAACTGGTGCAGAAGATTGCGGGCCAATTGACGTGGATTGCCTGCAAGGATGGCCTTCAGTTCGTGAATGTTCTGAAAGCGGCGACCATCCAGCAAACGGCCGCTGGCATCGACCGTGTCAGCAAGTGCGTAGGCGAAATCGTGGCCTGCGCGGTCGACGCCGGTGATGCGCTCTCCCTGTTCAACGCCTCGATAGCGTGTTCGCCAACCGCCGAGGATGTCGAAGTTTTCCAATGCCAGACCAACGGGATCGAACCGCGCATGGCAGCCGGCACACGATTCTGATTTCGTATGAAGCGACAGCAACTCACGGATCGTCTTCGCGCCACGAATGTCCGGCTCCACAGCGGGGACGCTCGCTGGCGGAGGCGGGGGTGGCTGGCCGATCAAACGCTCCATGATCCACGCGCCGCGGATGACCGGTGACGTCGATGTGCCGTTGGCGGTCACTTTCAAAATGGCCGCCTGCGTCAACAGACCGCCGTAGGGACT
>CALFSX010000070.1 GCA_937916515.1 uncultured Planctomycetaceae bacterium
AACCCCTCAACCCCTCAACTCAACCCGTTCCCAGTCCGCGATCCATTGCTTCCAGTTCTCGAGCGTAGCTTTCCAGGCTGGTTTGCAAGGTTTCGTGAGTGATCTTCCACTGCGGATTATCTTCGGTCGACTTGTTGCAGTGGTCTGTCAGCAGGCGATAAAGAAATCGAAACAGGTGCCGAGGAACTCGCAGTTTTTGAAACTTGCTGATGAGTTCTTCCGTTTTAACGTCATCGGCAAACAGGTCCTTGATCGTAATTTCCTGATTGCCGCCTTCTGCCTGGCACGCTCGCAAACGGTTGGTCGCCATGTCGTACAGCGATTCACCCGTCCATTCCAATCCCTTGATCAGGTTTTGTTTGTCCAGGCGAGATCGTTCGTAGAACTCTTTTTCTTCACGATCCAGAAAGAACACCACGTCTTTGGGCAGCAGCATTTTGAAGCCGATGCCTGGATGTTTCAAAAACTTATTGTCGAACATCGACCACAGGAAGTCTTTCATTCGTTGAGCCGAACCGTTTATCAAATGCGGTTCGTCAACTCGGTCAACCAGCACCATGATGCTGGTGAACCCCAGTGGCTTCAGAATTCGTTGCAGCTTCGACAGCAATTCATACCGGTCGTCGCTGCGATCGCGAGATGGCATGGGTTGATCGTCGATTTCTTTGGGAGGAAAATTCGACAGAATGCGTCGCATGGCTCCGGTTCCGTGGTCCAGAATCCTAACCTGTTTCGCAATCTGGCGGCCTTTCCACCACAACGACAAATACCGCTTCGCCCAGGGAAGCCAACCTGCCGCCGCAACAGCATAAATCCACCATTGCTTCAGCACTGCCAGGCCGTTTAGTCCTTCTGCAGGCAGGTTGCGTAAAGCGAACGCCAAAGTTGAGATGGTGACGATCAAGCCCAGAAAGAATCGCCAGTGAACCGTGGGTGTGAAAAATCCCAGACGCCATTTGATCTTCTTCCAGCGACGAACGTGCGACTGATCAGACGACTGATCGTAGAACGCGGCCAGCATCAGCAGGTCGCGTTTGCGTAGCCGTGGAAGTTCTTTCAACTGCTGCATGTTGAAGTCAGGGTCGGACGCGTGTTCGTCGGCGATGACGTTGCACAGGCGTCTGGTGGAAAGCGTCAACAACGCGTCCATGTGGTCCCACAGTCGCCATTCCTGAAGAGCGTGATCTGGCTGGCGTTTTTTACCGTGCAGGCGATCTCGAAACGTATCCAGAAACGGGTTCAGGTCGTCATAGCTAATGACGAATGCACGTTTTTGAGGAAACTTGCTGTTGTGTTCCTTCAGAGCATTCACCAATTGCAGACGGATGGCCGTTTTGCCGGCTCCCTTTTCTCCAAAGACGATCGACGTCGAAGGATTGCCAAGGTCGCCCACAACTTTGTCCCACGCCGGATGATAAATATCCGTGGCGCAATGGCGCTGAAAGATGTGGTCAGACTGAGCGTCTTCCTGACTGAAGGGGTTAATTTTCACCCCGTAGTGTTCAAGTAACTGTTGAATCTTCATAATGTCAAAATGATCTGAAATTGCCTGTCAGGGCGAACTGGTGGCGGAATCGATTCCGAAACCGTGTGGGTCAATGTCTGAACGTATGTGTGTTGGTGTGTCGGCACAGAATCCTGAGCAACAATATTCCGAGGTTCAGCCGTTCACTACGGATGGCTTATTCGGGCGTGGGAAGTTCGACATTCAGCTTCAAATTTCGTAACCGTGCTGAACTTACGTCTTCAAACGCAGGCATGATGTTTTATCAAGCCGAACGCTTTGGTGCTCGAACCTTCTGAATACAGTGTTCATCCGTCCTTTTGTTGCGGCAATGGTGAACTGCTGCGAAACATGGAAAAACAAACGCGTTAAGGGAATATAGCAGTTCTGCAACGCCGGGCGATTGCGACGACATGCCACTTATTGGCAACAATCCTGAAAACCGCGACCAAAGCTGTGCCTTCAGCATTTTCGAGATTGTGGTTTTCCAAAATTGAACAGAGGTTTCCCATGCATTTAGCCACAGGCCCAATTCGAACCCGGCGTGTACTTCTGCGGCGTGGCGATTGCCGTTTGGATTACCTGGCAAAATTCATAATTTTGCTGCCAGTGCTTCTGTGCGTTGGCCCGAATTGCGTCGGGCAGGTGGGGGGAGGCAATCAAGGTGGTGGAAACCAGGGAGGCGGCAATCAGGGCGGATTTCCGGGAGGCATCGCAATTAACGCTGAAGGAGTCATCAGCAGCGTGGCAGCTCGGCAGATCAATCCGGCTCTGGAACAAAAACGGCTGAAGGCGGTGGCGGCGAAGTCACTATCCAGTGAAATCAGCAGTGTTAGTGAACTGCGAAAGGTTTCTTTGGTTCGATTGGAAACCGAACTGCAAAAGGCAGTCGACGACGAAAAAGCGATTTCGCCTGAACTGAAATATCTGGCCGGGATTACTCAGATTCAATACGTGTTTGTGTTACCGGAAACCGGCGACCTTGTTATTGCAGGGCCCGCAGAAGGATTTGCTCCCTTGCAGGATGGTCGGGTGGTTGGTGTGGAAACCGGACGGCCAACGTTGGTACTGGACGACTTGCTGGTGATGTTGCGACTGGCCAATATCAATCAAACACTGGGATGTTCGTTCGATCCGGATAAGACTCGTCTGGCAAACGCCAATGCGTGGAACAGCGCCAACAGTTCTCCATCAACACTGGCCGTCGCTAAACAGCGTTTTTATCAGATGGCGTCTGTACTGGGTAACTGGGACGTAACCGTGTTTGGACTTCCCGAATCAAGCCACGCGGCCGTTCTGACCGTGGAAGCCGACTATCAACTAAAGCGGCTGGCACTGGGGTTGGATCGGCCAAAGATTCGCAGCTTTCGCAGTCATCTGGATATGGCTCGCCCGGGAGAAAACACCATGCGACGCTGGTGGTTCGCTCCACATTATGATGTTATGGAACGATCCGCCGACAGCAACGTCTATCACATTGCGGGCCCGCGATTGCAGTTGTTGTCTCAGGAAGAACTGGTGGACGCTCAGGGTAATCGAGAAGACGCCGCCTTCACAGAAATCAGTGCTGAAAAGTATACTCAGCAATTCAACAAACACATCGAAGCTCTATGCCAGCAGTTGCCTTCGTTTGCCGCTGTGCAAAATCTGTTTGACGTTGCCGTTGTGGCGGCTCTTATTCGTAGAGACAACATGAATGCCAAGGTGGGTTGGCAACCGAATCTGTTGCTGGACAACGACAAGTTGCCGGTTCAAGCTTACAACGTTCCCACTGAAGTGCCATCTCTGGTGAATGTGAAATCGGCCGGACGCAGCTTGTTGATTGGGCTGATCGGTGGAGGCGTCACCATTTACCCAGCAAGCGTCATTCGTCGCACCAACGAACTGCCGCCGGACAGTATTCCAGAATTAGCCGTGCCACCCAAAGACAGTGGCAAATGGTGGTGGGATTGACTGGTTTTGTTCGCAATCAAAAAAACAACAAGGCCTGTGATGTCATGCAGTCGAAGTTTAACCGCAAAGTGCGCAGAGGAACGCAGAGTGATTTCAGACAGAACTCTGCGTTCCTCTGTGACCTCGGCGGTTAAAAAACTGCGATTAAAGAAAATCGACCACAACGCTATCCGCAAGAAAGCGACCTTCTGAAGTGAGTCGCAGCATTCCACCGGAAATTTCCAGCAGGCCGTTACCGATGTTTGAATCCACGGCTTCAGGGAATTCAGTTCGCAGATCCACACCGTGAACGGTTTCAAACAGATCCAGGTCGATTCCGCCGATGCGTCGCAGTCCGAGAAAGACGGCTTCTTTAATTTTAGCCGCAGCATCCAGAGTTTCTGAATCCTGTAACGCCGGTTGATTTTGCAGCCAGCTTTTCACCCAACGCGTGACGCTGCGAGCATTCGTGCTGCGCTGTCCGTTGATGTAGCGAGCGGCTCCTGGGCCGAACGCGAAATATTCCTGAGCTGCCCAGTAGACCATGTTGTGGCGGCATTCGAATCCTGGTTCAGCAAAGTTGGAAATTTCGTAGTGCTGAAAGCCGAGTGCCGAAGAGTTTTTTTCAGTAAGACGCTGCATGGCCAGAGCATACATTTCTCGCTCCAGTTCATCCGGCACGGCAGACAGGTGACCGCTGTTCTGACGTCTGAAAAAGTCGGTGCCTTTCTCGAACGTCAAACCGTAAGTGGAAACGTGCCGCAGCGGCAGGGTTTCCGCAATGCTGAGCGATTCGCTCCAGGCATCCAGAGTTTGGCCGGGCACTCCAAAGATAAGATCCAGCGAAACATTGTCGACAATCGCTGCCGCTCGTTGCACTACGTCGACCGCTTCGTCCGGCGAATGGTGGCGTTCCAGCGTTTTTAAGATGTCTGGATCAAAAGACTGAACGCCAAGACTTAGTCGGTTGACGCCCAGTTCTGCCAGCGCGTGCAGCATTTGATCGGTGAGACCGTCGGGATTGCCTTCCAGAGAAAATTCGCCATCTTCGACCAGGACGAATTTTTCACGAATAGCGGCGATCAACTGCTGCAGCTGATCGATGGACAGATGAGTGGGAGTTCCGCCGCCGATGAAGATTGTATCCACTTCGGTGACGTCGGTTTGCATCGCCAGTTCGTTGCGAATGGCTTGCAGGTAAGACGGGATCAAATCGTCTTTTTGAGCAACCAACGTAAAATCGCAATAGCCGCAGCGATGCAGACAAAACGGAACGTGCACATACACGGCTCGCGGAGCAGTGCTGTTTGAATTCGGTTTGTAGACGTTCAAATGAAGCGGAACTGTTTGCAACGAACTTTGCCTGCTGTGCCTGAAAATCTAGGTCAAGGAAGTTGACAGTGTAACGTCTTTGGAAGTTGGGATGTTTCGTGCGAGGCCGAAAGGTCAGGTTTTTGATGGGCTGCTCTCAGAAACGGATGGTAGTTGAGACCCGACACGGTGCATTTCCGGTTTCTGATTGGTTGCTGTGGATGGTGTGTTGTTGCCGCTGAAGATATTCTACAAGCTAACAATTATTCATCGTTGCAGAAGGCTGGCAAACGCGACTGTGTCGCAGTTTGCCATTCAACAGTATTCGCCGTGATGTCGTCGGCCACCTGAGGTTCGAAGTGTCAGTAAATCAAAATATTCGTGTCAGCCTGTTTCGTTATGTTGTCCGCGGAATCTGGTATTACAAACGCATCAACCTGGTGGTGTTGCTGGCGGTTGCCATTTCGACGGCTGTCATCGCCGGATCACTGATCGTTGGCGATTCTGTGCGCCACAGTTTGCGGAAGATGACAGAAGAGCGTTTGGGGCGGATTACTCATGTCTTGAATGCCCCTACGTTTTTTCGGCAAGAGCTGTGTTCTGAACTGCAATCGGAAAAAGACAGCAAGGCCGATTATGAACAGGTCGAAGTATTCGCTCCCGCAATTTTGGTGACCGGCAGTGTTGAAGCCCAAACGAAAAACGATCAGGGTGGATTGCGGCGAGCTGGTTCGGTGACAATTGTGGGGCTTGACGACAGCGGCTGGCAGTTGCTGGAAAACGGCGGCATCGCGGCACCTGCAGATCGCGAAGTTGTGCTGGGGTTCCGGACGGCTCAGGAACTGCAGGTGAAGGTTGGTGGCGAAGTTTCGGTTTGGGTGGAAGTGCCGACTTCGATTCCGAGAGACAGCCTGCTGGGAGAACGCGATGATGTTAACGTCGAACTGGTGCTGTCTGTTGCGGCCATCATTCCGGAAGACGTGGGTGCTTCTCGCTTCGATCTGAATCCAGGACAGCAATTGCCGTACAACGCTTTTCTGCCGCTGGCGACGTTACAGTCGCGTCTGGGACTGGAAGCCGTCGAAGCAAATCGCCGCACACCCGTGGCCAAGCTGGCGAAAATCAATGCTGTGCTGGTTGGTGGCCTCGATTCCGCCAATTCACAGTCTACGAAAGCGACGACTGCTGAATCAATGACGGCAGAATCCATTGCCGCCGACATGCAGCGTCTTCAGGATAATCTGAAGACGCACATTCAGCTGACGGACGTTGGTCTGCGTTTAAGGCCGATTGTCGATCGAGGCTATATTTCGGTCGAAAGCGAACGCATGATTCTGGAAGACTCGCTGGCGACTTCCACAATGCAGGCTGCCAAAGATATGGGCTATGCCACAGCACCAGCTCTTGTGTATCTGGCCAACGAAATCTACGCCACGGAGCGAGCCACAGATTCTGAACGCTATTCGATGTATTCCATCATCGCCGGAATACCTCTGGACAGCCCAGCTCCGCTGGGGCCGTTGACGCTGATGGATGGCACTCACCCGGCCGAGCTGGCTGGGGACGAAATTTTGCTGTCGGCCTGGCTGGCCGAAGATTTAAAGGTGAATGCTGGTGATTCTGTAAGTTCCAAATGGCACGAAGTGGGTAGCCATGCGGAATTGCCGGAGATTGAAAAGACGTTTGTTGTAAAGGGCATTCTTTCCGCAGACGATCCAGTCACGGTCGATCAAAATCTGACGCCCACCGTGGAAGGCATTACCGACGTTGATTCATTCGGCGAATGGGATCAGCCGTTCGACATGGACATGACGCGGATTACTCCTCGCGACGACGATTATTGGACGGCACATAAAGCAACGCCAAAAGCATTCATTGCACTGGCAACGGCGGAAGACTTGTGGAACAGTCGCTACGGCAAGTATACGTCAGTGAGAATCGCATCCGGGGCGGAAGGCACGTTGCTTTCTGAAGAACAGCTGACAACCGGCGTTGAACGTTTGACGTTCGAAATTCAGCAACGACTGAATCCTGCGGCTCAAGGCATGATCTTTCGTCCTGTGTTGGCACAAGGGTTAAAAGCCGCCGTCGGAGCCAACGATTTTACTCAGCTGTTCGTCGGCTTCAGTTTCTTTCTGATTCTGTCGGCCATCATTTTGGCGTCGCTGATGTTTCGGCTTGGAATTCAAACACGCATCAATCAGTTAGGCCTGATGAACGCCGTCGGGTGGCCTCAGGCAACCAGCCGCCGCCTGTTTCTTTCTGAAGGGCTGTCGGTGTGTGTGGCGGGCGCAATCGTGGGGGCTGCTGGTGGAGTCTACTTTGCAAAACTGATGATCTATGGGCTGACGACGTGGTGGATTGGTGCCGTTGGTACAAAGTTTCTACAACTGCAGGTGGAACCGCTGCGACTGGTTATGGCTGCCGCAGTTTCTGTGACGCTGGCCATGATTGTGATTCTGTTGGCACTGCGTTCGTTTCGGCAAATTGGCATCCGCGACCAATTGTCCGGCAACAGCCAGGCGGCTGAAGATCTGGCAGGCCGTTCTGGCTGGTGGTCCCGACTTGTGAATCTGGCGGGAATATCGTCAATCATCGCCGCAATTGCAGTGCCTGTTGCCGTGTTGGCAGACGTGATTCCCAGTGGTGTGGCCTTCGAAGGGTTGACGTGGCCGATGATCTGTTTCTTCATCGGCGGATTTGCCTGCCTGATTGCCGGGCTGTATGTACTGAGCCTGTTGCTTCGCCGTCGCAGCCGAAGTGCGACAATTTCAACGTCTGCTCGAGGTCTCGGCAGTCTGGCCATGGCGAATGCGGCTCGCAGTCCAAGTCGTAGTTTGCTGACGACTGCTTTAATTGCGTTTGCTACCTTCGTAATTGTGGCGGTCGGTGCCGGACGAAGAAATCCGTTGTCCGAAACGCCTGACTTCAGCAGCGGCAATGGAGGCTTCTCACTGGTGGCAGAATCCGCTCAACCTGTGCTTTACGATCTCAACACAACCGATGGCCGAACGCGACTTGGCTTCGTCGACGACGACAATTCTCCACAGTTGCCCGCGGATGTGAATGTGTTTCCGTTCAGCATGAAGCCCGGCACTGATGCCAGCTGCGTCAATTTGTACCAGGCCACTGTTCCCACACTGCTGGGAGCTTCGACAACTTTTGTCGAACGCGGCGGTTTCCGTTTTGCAAATTCAAAATTACCGAATCCATGGCAGATGCTGAACGACAAGCTGGATGACACCGTGCTGCCTGACCCTGATGGCTCGCTACCCGACCGAGTGGTGCCAACCATTCCGGTTATTGGCGACGCCAACACCTTGCAGTACAGCCTGAAGACGCGCGTTGGTGGTGATGTTTTTGTGCCCGATAAAACGAATCCGGAGTTTGCATTGCGAGTGGTCGGAATGCTGGACGGCAGCGTGTTTCAGGGAGTGCTGGTGATGTCTGATCTAAACCTGAAACGCGTCGATCCGTCAGTTGCCGGTTCACGGTATTTCCTCATCGAAACCGCATCGCTGCAGGACGCCGACACGGCTGCATCGGTCTTCGAAACTCGACTAAACGACTATGGGTTGGACACAGAATTGGTGAGCGAGCGGCTGTCGGGCTTTCTGGCAGTGCAAAACACTTATTTATCGACGTTTCAAATGCTGGGAGGTCTGGGGTTGCTGGTCGGCACGTTTGGCCTTGCGGCAGTAATGGTTAGAAACGTGGTGGAACGACGACGCGAAATCGCCTTGATGCGAGCTGTCGGATTTACGACAGGGCGAATTTCCAGGCTGATATTGTACGAAAATAATGTGCTGCTGATGTGGGGAATTCTGCTGGGGACGGGGTCGGCGTTACTGGCAATGTCGCCGCATCTGCGTTCGACCGGTGGAGACCTGCCGTGGCAAAGTCTGGCAATCACTTTAGTGGCGGTTGCCGTTATCGGATCTCTGGCGTCACTGTTCGCAGTCAGAACGGCATCCACTGTTTCTATTCGAGAAAACCTGGCTGCGGAATAAACGGCGAGGTTTGCTGGTTGACCAAAACTTGATCAATCTTGCTAACAAGGGCTTCGCCCTTGACCCAGTGGCGTGGTTGGCTCAAAGACGTAGGACGTTCGAACCGCCAAACCGCTCCGTTGTCGCTACGAGCAACATGTGCGCACCGTGCGCACCGTGCGCACCGTGCGCATCTTTTAAGTATCACTCTAATGCGGCGTGCGGTTGATGAGCTTCAGCGCCGGAAAACGCAAAAGATTACCTTCGAAATTGGAAATATTGAACATGACGGGAACTCGATCACTTTCGTATTGGCTTTCATTGGCGTTGATGCTTTCGGTGACGTCTTCAGCGTCCTGTGCAGAGATTGTGCAGTACCTTGGATATTCGCAGGCCGTTCAGCTGAAGAACGAAAACACGACGGTCGTGCTGTGTCCGGAAGTTGGTGGTCGAGTGCTTGAGTATTCACTGAATGGAAAGAACGTATTGTTCATTTCCGATTCTGAAAAGAACTGGAAACCAGGCGACAGGCCGGAATCGTCAGCAGGACGATTTGACATCGGCCCGGAACTGGTGATTCCCAGACGCGACGTATCGTGGTCGGGGGCCTGGTCCACTGAGATTATTGGCGACCTGCATGTGAGGCTAACCAGTCAAAAAGACGAAGCCACCGGTGTTCAGCTCGTTCGCGATTTTGAACTCGATGCCAAAACGCCAAAACTGCTGTGTACGCAAACAATCGTCAACGTATCCAGCGAACTGAAGGAGTGGTGTCATTGGAGCCGCACGTTTGCAGTTGGTAAAGGTGTTTGCGTGATTCCGCTGACAGAAGCAGGCATTTCGCCAATCAGCCGTTTCCCAAACAAGTATGTGCTGTATGAAGAAGGTGGGCTCATCAACATGAAACCCGAAGATCCTCAGGTCAGACGCCACAACAACACTCTGCAGATTTTCCCCACACCACGAAAACCCAAGCTGGGCTTTGACAGCTATGCCGGCATCATCGGCTACGCTGCCCCCAATGATCTGTTCTTTTTGAAACGCTTCAAAACGCATCCCAATCGAATTTACAACGAAGCCGCTGGTCTGACAATTTCCGTTTGGTATCCCGATAACCAGATGATCGAACTGGAACCGATAGGGCCGCGAGAAACTCTGAAACCGGGAGAATCCGCCAGCTTCACGGAAGAATGGTGGCTGGCCCCGTTGGAGTTTCCAGGTACAGAAAAGGTCCTGGATTCAACGACGCTGGACCGGCTGATGGACTCACTGAAGTAACCGACTGACAGTCAGGCATCGACGTGGCCGGTGGAAACGGGCCCTACGTTCGCCGCAGCACCGTAGGGCCGGCTCCCACCGGCCGCGTGTGCGGCATGGCTGGCAGGAACCGGCCCGGCACTTGAAATTTCACTTGACAGCCTCGCCGCCTGTTGTATTATTGCATTAATACAAGAACGGCGTCTGGGAGGCTCGCGAGGTGCAGATTCGTATCAACACTCATGATGGCGTGCCGATTTATCTTCAGGTGGTGAATCAGATTAAGTATCTGGTAGCCGCAGGAAGGTTGTCGGGCGGTGATGAGCTGCCTGCGATCAGAACTCTGGCGGAAACGCTGATCGTAAATCCCAATACGATCGCTCGAGCGTATCGCGAATTGGAACATGCCGGTATTGTCGAAAAACGCCGCACGGCTGGTACCTTTGTGACAGATCAGGGATCCCCGCTGGCTCGCAAAGAACGCATGAAGATTCTGACGGAACGCGTTGATCAGCTGTTGGCTGAGTCTGAACAGATGAACGTGGGTCTGGAAGAAATCGTCAAGCTGCTGGGCCAACGCCATTCTGTGATCACGAAAGCGAAAAGAAAGGAAGGCTCTGATGACTGACTCCTTTTCTGAATCAAGCACTCCCATTGTTGAAGTGCAGGGATTAACTCGACGATTCGACGACAAAGTGGCGCTTAACGACCTTTCGCTTACCGTTCATCGAGGCGGCGTGTTTGGACTGATCGGGGGCAACGGAGCTGGAAAAACGACCTTAATTCGCCACATTTTGGGCATGTTTAAGGCTCAGTCCGGCAGCGTGAAAGTGTTCTCACTGGATCCAGTGAAAGATCCCGTTGGCGTGCTGGGGCGAATTGGCTATCTGTCAGAAGATCGTGATCTGCCTGACTGGATGCGAGTTCACCAACTGGTTCGCTACAGCCAGGCGTTCTATCCCAATTGGGATTCGGCTTATGCCAGCGAGCTGATGGATGCGTTTGATCTCGACCCCAAAGCGAAGGTGAAGTCGCTTTCGCGCGGGCAGCGTGCCAGAGCTGGTTTGTTGGTTGCTCTGGCACATCGCCCGGAACTGTTGGTGCTGGATGAACCGTCGTCCGGGCTTGATCCGGTGGTGCGGCGCGACATTCTGGGATCAATCATTCGCACGATCGCCGATGACGGTCGAACGGTTTTCTTTTCATCTCACCTTCTGGACGAAGTTGAACGAGTGGCGGATCGTGTGGCCATCATTCATCACGGCCAGATTATGCTGAATGCAGGCATGGATGACATTAAACAGTCTCATCGGCGTGTGACGTTTCGCTTTAACGAATCGACTTCCGAAGCACCGGCAATACACGGAACACTTTCCTGCGAAGGATCGGGCCAGGAATGGACGTACGTTTGCGACGGTCAGCTGGATCAATTTCGAAACGCAGGCCAGGCCATCGGCGCCGCTGTTGTTGACGAGGCGGCGTTAACTCTGGATGAAATCTTTGTCGCTCGCGTTTCCGGATAGTCGTCCACGCTTCTGCACTGCGGAGAACACATTATGCACAGGATTCCTCTGGCATTGCTGTGGGAAATGAGCGTCAAGGGGCGTTGGCCATTGCCCGGCTTTTTTCTGCTCGGCAACCTCATGCCGATGTTTATCTATACGGCACTTTCGCAGCTTGCCGTTGATTATGATGATCCTGCATTGCTGAACATGCACATCATATTTTTGCCGTTGGTGATGTTTCAGTGCGCGATCGGAATCGTTGCCGCACAAGGAACTCTCTCCCGACTTTATGCGACCCCGATATCAACAAGCATGTTGGTTGCATGGCACGGAATGTCAGGCGGCTTGCTGCTGGCAATGGAAATCGCCGTTGCTTTGTGGTTACAGAACCTATTATTCGGCTTTAGCTATCCCATCGCCGGCCCATCGTTGTTTGCCGCGACTGCCTGGATGGCCGCTCAACCACTTGTCTGCACTTCGCATAGAACGATTTCCAGTTTTTGTGTGATTGCTTCGCCATCTGTGTTGCTGTTTTTGTGGTTGCATTCTCGGTACGGAAGCTGGTTCGCCCAGCCGACTCACTACTGGTCGCCCGTGTCGATCGCAGACGCCTGCACCTTGCTGGCAGTGGCAACAGTATTCCATTTCGTAACAGTGACCGTCGTTAAAAGAGATCGTTGCGGCGAACGAATGCCGTCGCTGAACGGATGGAAATGGCTGGTTCAAAAATGGGAAGCTCGCGGTCGATCTGCATTGATTCCCGATCGGCCGTTTGCTTCACTGGAGGAAGCTCAACGATGGTACGAATGGCAACCCAAAGGAATCGCATTTCCGGTGATCGTGCTGTTGGCCGTATCTGCGGGCGTTGTGGCGACCGTAGCGAGAATCGTTGCATTGGGAGACGCTGAGACAAATCTTCGCGATTTGCACGAAGGGCTACTGGGTGGTGGCGGCATTCTGTCGATCATTGCTGGAATCGCCGGATTGCTTGTGGGAAGCACGGCAACTGGCAAGACGCAACGTCATCGCGAAGTCACTATTCGAGATCTCGCGGACCAGACGGAGTTCGAAAGAATGGGCGATTTCCTGGCAACGCGCCCCTTTGATAATGCGACGTTCGCTCACGCGATTCTAAGCACTGCTGCCAGAAGCACGATCATTGCCTGGGGCTTTTGGGCGACTGTTTTAGCGGCGGTATTTGTCGCTCGCCTGTTTGCAGGAGGCGCATGGGAGCCGATTCTGCCTGCGGAAGTGAGATATTGGTACCTACCACTGACGCTGTTGGGAGCATGGGTTGTGATGACCAATATTTCAACCGTCACTATGACAGGTCGTGGTTCTAAGTTTATTTTTACTGGTGTCATCAGTGGTGTAGCGCTGTTGGTGGTTTCTTCGATTGCTCGAAGCGGCGCTTCGCAGGCAACGGAAGCCCTGGTCGTTCCATTTCTATGGTCGATTTCCGTGTTAGTCGTTGCCGGGACTGTCTGGGCATTCAAAATCGCTACGGAACGAAACATGGTGACCATGTCTTTGTTGATGAAACTGACTTTCGCAGCAGTGCTGGTTACCGCTGTTGCCGTGGCGCTAAAGCCGGCTGACATGCACAACGTGGGCTACATGCTGATTGTGGCCTTTGCTTCGCTGACGATTCTGCCCTTTGCCACAGCACCGCTGGGGATCGCATGGAATCGACATCGATGAGTTTTAACTCCGGGGCTGCCGCGTATTACGCTGACTTGTGGCCGCGAATCACGCTTTTCGGCCTGCGGTGCATGTTTATCGCGAGCCAGAACCGTCTGCATCTTTTAGCAAGTTGCTCTACAGCTTCGTCACCGCTCAATCATGGAGTAGTAGACCGTGTTAAAGATCCTCCGACACTGGGATCTTTAACAAGATCCACTACCAGAAATACCGGGGTAGATTTGAGCCGTGTACAAGACATTACGAATTTCCCGTAGCGGTTAACTCGCCCCGCGATTGATGCGGAATGGCACGGCAGATCTTTGCCGCAAAGAATTAATCCTGTGGCGACGTGCCTTTGGCCAGTTCGTCGTCCCATTCGTCCAGGAGTGGCCAGTCCAGGGCACACGTGCCGAAGTCGGCCATGTGCTGGTAGCCTTCCAGTCGTTCAATGGTTGCCTGCAGCAGCTTGTGGTCGTTGCGGAAGGCGGGACCATGACTGGGCAGCAGCCAATCGACGTCGCTGCCTTGAATTCGTTTCAGTGATTCGATGAAGGCAGGAATATCTGAACCGTGGTGAGCGTCAATGCCGCCGACGCAGCCGTCGCGAAAAATATTGTCGCCTGACAGAAGCAGGTTTCCGAAACGAAGTGAGATCTGTCCGGTGGCATGTCCGGGAGTATCCCAGACTTCCAGGTGGGTGTCCCCAAGTTCCAGTTTGTCGCCCTCAGAAATCGTCTTCTGAATATCGAAGATGGGCATGTTGATCGAAATCTGCTGAGCCGGAATTTCTGCATAAGCGGCAATGCGATCGCCGTCTTCCAGAATCTTTTTTGCGTCCGGGTGAGCGACCGTTACGGCTGCCGGCAGCAGTTCAGAAGCTCGTTTCAGGCCTTGCACATGATCGGCATCGGCGTGAGATGCAATCAGATAGCGACAGTTAGCCAGCGGGAAATCCATATCGCGAATCAGGTCGATAATTTCATCAACCGTGTCTTCGTATCCAATGTCCATCAACGCCCAATCAGTTCCCGAATGAACCAGATACACGCAGCATCCAAAACGTCGGCGTGCCTGATGGTTCATTTCAATAACGTTGGGAAACAATTCTCGACGGGCAAGCATAGTTCAGGCCGAAACTAAGAAAGGTCAGCAGACGAAAACACAAAAGATGGGTGGCAGAAGTCTAGAAGGCGTTCGATTGGCAGGCAATAAACAACACCCGCCAATCACGATTCGCTGAATCGCAGCTGACTACTCTGCAGTGGGTTCTGCAGTGGCGTCAACGACAGGAACGTCACCAGAACTCGGTATGCCACGCACTTTCGCGAATCCCGAAATTCCAACAATCAAAGCAGAGACAAGCAGCATGATGCCGGTCCACTTTTTCGCATCGTCGCGGAACTTCTGAGTTCCCGGCTTGTTGCCGACCAGGACCGACGCCAGGAAAAAGACAAACAATGCCAGCAGAATTTTTGTGCCAATCAGCCCATGATAAAGCCCGTCGCCTTTGTGCAGCGGCATGGCTTTGATGTAGTTGTAGAATCCGCTGATCAGAAACAGAGCGATGCCACCGTGTACGAATTTTTTCCAGCGTTGGCGAATTTTGCCCAGCAGTTCTGAGTTCTCGCCTTCCAACGCTGGAATAACGGCCAAACGCAGAAAAGCGGTTCCACCAACCAGCACAATGGCTGTACCGACGTGAGCCCAGCGAGAAATCAGCGGCAGAATGAGTTCCGAATCCATGTGGTCGAGTTTCGTTTGATAATTGAGGACAGGCTTGAGCCCGTGAAGTTTAACTGTCCGTTTATAGCCAGGGACTCCGAAAAGGCGATTCCTTCGCCAATTCCTTGCCTCGGGGGAACGTTTTTCAATCTGCGAGACAAAATGGCCAGTGTGGGGTGACTGTGAGAATTGCCTCAGCCGTAGATCCGCGTCAAAAATTCGGGCCCTCAGTGATGACCCCAATCATCAACCGTGGCCGGAAAAATAGCGACTCGCCCTCCATCCTTTCTAAACCTGTTTCGAAAAATGCCCGTTGTGCCAGCGATTTCCAGACAACTCTTTACGCGACCTCAAGTGAGACAGTTGCTCTCAGAACATTCCTTAGATTAGCTCGATTGGATTAAACTAAGATCCAACTGCAAGATTTGTGATTCTTGCCGCGTAAGCTTCCAGCTTGCGAAAGACGTCGCAGGGAACATGACAAACAGAATGCTTATCGGATTTGTTCGCTGATCAAAACCACTGTCGCCGAAATCGAAGATTATCAAGCATGATTCAGGCACTCAGGCAATTTGAAATCAGGCGACTCGTATTTCAGTATGCGGTTACCTCTGGTTTGCGGGCTGTCTTGAATCGGCGGCAACATCGGTTGATTGACCAAACTTTGATTCAGAGTCTGCGATTGCCATCGGGAGATTTCGATGCTGACACATCAAAGGGGCTTGCGAAGTTGAGGTTTTGGCATAGAAAGCCGAACGCAGCAGCTGTCTGCTCAGACGACAAAAACGATCTCGCGTGGCAATGGGGATTTCTGACCGCGCGGTTGGTAGATCCTCCGGTGTCCCGTGCCGACTATCAGCGAGTTTGTCGAACCAGCCACTTTGGCGACGCTCACTTTGAGGCCGCATTTCGCTATCGACAGAGCGAATGCCGAGTCTTTGCGATCAAGAATACTGCTCGAGATTATTGCGGCTGGGTGAATCGTTTGTCGCTGTCCGAAAAACTGAGCTTTGGCAGTCGACGTGCCGAAGCGGTTGAGCTTTTCAAAATCTTCGCCGCAGAACTGGGGCAACACTTTTCATACGTTTCGCTTGAGCATCCATCAGTCTGCGTTGAACTGGCTGTGCAACCAGGATTACTGGCGGGCAACGCACCACTTCGTCTCGAAAGCTTCCGGCAGCAGTACGAACAGCTTCACTTCGATTTGCACAGGGCAGAACAAAGTGAGAAGCAACAGCATATCTGTGCCATAAATCTGCAAGAGTAAACGCGGAAGTCATTTCGCCGTTCGTGGCAATGCCAAGGAGTTCGACAGTATCCGCCTCACTAATCTTGCGTCTTCCATGATGCCTGTGATGCTTCTTTACCCGCGATTTTGAACACGCGACGGTGTTTGTCGATACTGAGGGGCGAGTGAGTAAGATCGATTGGAAGTAGAGCAAGGTTCTATGAGACGATGATCACGAACGTTAGAATGTCGATCCGGCCTCAACCATTCCGGAAATCGTCGAAACGTTTCGATCAACGTGGCATCATTGGATTCAGGAAACCTGAAACGATGGCGGTTTTGAGGATCCGGAGATACTTACGAGATCGATCGTCGCTGGAATGAGATTGCTAAAGAGAAGAGAATTGGGAATGAGCAGTGACGACAAGAATGCGACCCGCTGAGACAGTCCCATCTTCCAAATACAAGCAGAGGTTTATGAAGTGTGCAATTCAGCCATGAAATCACTCGGCTATCGAAAGTTTGTGCTTTCGATTGCGATCGCCAGCATTCTGGCGACAAACGCATTTGCCCAGCCGCCTGAAATCGCGAGCGATCCGAACTATGCGAGCGTCTATGCTGCCCGCAAGATGGCTCAACTTGACTCCAATCGCGATGGGCGGTTTGAGAAATCTGAAAGCGAACGACTCTGGAGGGCAATGAAGGCTTTCGATCGCGACCGGGATGGTGTTCTGACGCTCAGCGAAATTCAGTCATCGAAAATCAGCTATCTTGACTGCCCTGGTCCCAAAAAACTCAACTTGCTTTACAAGCAAACCACTGAGGAAGACCTGCATCTGGATATTTACTATCCAGCCGATCAATTCCGCAGACCGCTTCCAACCGTGATTTACACTCACGGCGGCGGCTGGGTAACGGGCAGCAAACATGGGATCACGACGGGCTCGTTCAAAACGGTTTATACTCAACTTCTGCAGCAGGGATTCTGTGTCGTCGCTGTCAATTACCGATTGTTTCGCAGCGAGGGAACTGTTTCGATTCGTGACTGCGTGGTTGATTGCAAAGACGCAGTGCGTTACCTGTCAAAGCACAGCGTTGCACTGGGTGTAGATCCGCAACAGTTCTTCGTTAACGGAGATTCCGCTGGCGGCCAACTGGCACAAATGTTGTTGCTGTCTCCGCCAGAAGCTTTGCCGGGAGATCCAGCCCTGAACGATGCGAGCTATCGTATGGTTGCCGGCGTGTCGTGGTATGGACCGTGCGACTTTGAAAAATCCGAGCTGTTCAATCATGATGGTCGCCCAGACTTTCGAGATCGATTTGGGGATCGAATTCTGGCTCAGGATTCTCGTCCCGAACAAAAGCTACAGCGTTATCGCGAGGTGAGCCCCGTTAACTATCTGAACGCCGCATCTCCTCCGTTGTTGATGATTCAGGGAGACCAGGACGAGACGATTCCAGTTCATCACGCGAACTATATGAAAGAGCGAGCCGAGATGGCGGGTGCGCCCGTCGAAATTTTGATAGTGAAGAATGCGGGGCATAACTGGCGGCAAGCCGGTGGGCCCATCAAGCCAGATCGAAATTCGATTATCCAGCGGACCGTTGATTTTCTAACATCCCATCTGAAGAGTAAGTCGACCGCACAAGCGACTCAAAGCGGTACGCACCAAGTCGCTGCACCGGTGAAACAAAATTTCATGCCAGCGTTTTCGTGGGATACGATTCCCAGGTATGCGCACATTCGCAAGGTTGAAAAATTCACGGAAGAAGAGCTTGAATATCTGGCCACGTTTCCACTGATCACCCTTGAAAAGACCACGGGCAGCAAAAGCTATGGATCGACCGAGCGAGGCTCAATCGAAGCCGCTCGGGCGATCAAACGAATCAACCCAAATTCGAAAGTCCTGTTCTATCGCAATGTGCTGGTTCATTACGGCGGCTACCAGTTCGACGAAGATCTCAGCAAAATCCGCTCGCCTTTTCTGGAAAATAAAAGCGGACAGGACAAGCTTGTTCGCGGTCGTGTGCAGGCGTACGACTTGTCGAATCCGCAAATCGTCGACTGGTGGGTCACATCGATGGCGGAAGTCTGCAATGACGATTCGATCGATGGTCTGTTTCTGGATGGCAATATCAAGGTTCTTAGCTCGTACCTGCAAAACGAACTTCCCTCTGGAAAGAAGCAACAGGTCATCGACGGATTCGAGCAGATGATCACGCAAACCCGTCAGGCCCTCAAACCAGGCAAGCTGATGATTGCCAACATTTTGCGAGCGAGATTTCGCGACGGAGGCATGGAGCACATCGGCCCGTTTGACGGTTCTTATCTGGAAGGCTTTGAGCACCCGGTTGCTGGCATGACACGTGCAGACTACGTCGCAAAGGGAATTCAGACGGCGCGAAAGGCGGCCGAACAGGGAAAAGTGATTGCGATGACACTCAATATCAATCGAAGCAGACTCGATGCCAATGTGGACGAACAGTCGTCAGTATTGGCCAGCATTGAAGATGTTTCACAAGAACGACTCAACTACTGCGTCGCTCTTTTTCTGATCATCGCGGAGCGTTACAGCTACTTAGACATCCACGATGGCTATGACGTGAATCCGAAAGATGAACGCGGAGCCGTCAGTAAATTATGGCTTCACACTTTCCCGCAATACACAAAGCCATTAGGCCCTCCTAAAGGACCACCGAAACAGGATGGTTATCGATACACACGCGAATTCGAGCATGCTTCTGTGAAGCTTGACATTGAATCCGCAACAGCCGAGATCCAATGGAAATAGTGCAGGATGCTTAACGAGTTACAGAAAGTGCGTTGCACGTTATTAGACGGTTATTCAGTAACGCTGTTCCAGCACGAAAGTCACAACCATGAGATCGCTGGACCAACCCATTATTTGAATTCCTGTTTTGCTAGCGATCGTTGCCACACTGGCCATACTCGGCAGGTTCCAGTCGCGAGGCGTTACGTGTGTGATGCTGGTTGGCGTTGCCACGATATTCGTGCCGGCTCCCGTTCATCTGCTCGCCGCAAGTGTATGCCCCGGATTGCTCGACGCCCGGTATCGCGTTTACCACGCCTTCTACAACAATATCGAGGTCGGCATGACGCGCGAACAAATTCCTGAACAGATGAACAACCAGGATTCAACAGGCTGCCCAGCAAGTTACGGATAATCTTGAATGATGCGCACAAGGTGCGCATCATTGCTCGTAGCGGCTCGGGATTGGAACTTCCCACGTCTTTCCGCTTGCCACGCCAGTGGCGCAAGAGCGAAGCCATTACGGAGACTGCCCGAGCACAGTTTGCGCTACAGTCCCATCGGAAATGGTTTTCTGGAAGTCAGGTATCTGGAAATAACAAGACCAGCTGTATTTGCGCCACGTACGGTCTGTATTTATTTTCTGGATGGAGGCGTCTCACAGTTGCTGGCCGAAACCGAATTGAAGAACGACGGTAAGAATCCCGGTGAGCATAACGTCAGGTTTGTCGCACCATTCGTATTCACTTGCTCGAAGTGAGAGTGAAGTCGAATGTGTTTTCGCCAGCCTTCACGTCTGCTTCCAGTTCTGTTTGTGTGTTGTATCGAGAAGGAATCTGACCATCCTTTGGTTTGGTCGATTTTTGGGGGGACGGTTCCTGCACAAGATCATCGCCTTCCAGAAGCGGCTCGACGCCTAATTCTTCTGCAAACTGATCGATCGTTTCTTCGGTGTTGCCGATTTGCACGCGACAATGCCCGACCTTACATCCGAGCGTATCTCGAATGTACGTAAGTTGGTAATGGCCATCTGAATCAGTCTTGCCCATGGCTGGCCGACCGTCGTCGGGGACAAATGAGACAGCAATGCCGGACAACGGAGTACCGTCAAGTGTAACGGTGCCAGACACAAGTCCAAGTTCCGGCTCGTCTGTGCCGCCGCTGCAACCGATGGTGCCTGTTAGAAATGCTGCAACGGCAGTCACAAGAAGTTTGTTAATGATTTGTGTGCTGGTAAATGCTGTTGTGCGAGCCATTGAAGGTTGAATCTCCAGAGCAGATTTCGTCATGAAAAATTTGAAGACCGCCGCAACCTGTATTCGGCTGCGGCGGAGCATAAGAAACGAAAGCAGACACGCTGCTAAGCATTAAAATTCGCCAATCACTTCGCCACCGGCTCGAGTGCTGATGCCCTGATAGATGGACATACTGATGTTCTCTGAAATGAACCTCACGCTGCCGTCACCCAGCGCAAACTGAGCACCACCCACATGGAAGCTGCCAGCCGCTTCTTCGGTGTACTGGTTAATGGGGTCATTGCTTTCGGCCGCAATCAGGTATTCAGACATTTCTGTTGGTGGATTGCTGTCTGCACCGCCGGAAAAGCAGTGTTTGCGATCGCTTCCGCCACCACCCAGCCTGCCTGCGTCTCCGCCTGAGTCGATCACTTCACTCACAAAGATTGTGTTGCTAAGACCGTCAGTAACGTCTCGAAATTTAACGCTGCTGCTGATGAAGAAGATTCCGTTTGCATTCATGCATCCACCGGGTGCTCGCATGCCGGCTGCAGTTGTGACGCTTCCGCCGTAGCAGTTGTCGCCGCTGTATCCGATCAACGTTCCCATGTTGCCGTTGTAGTTTGACGGAGAATAGCCGCCCTTTTGTACTCCCTGAGTAACGTCGGGCTGCGATGGACACCAGAATACCGACATGACAGTCTTGCCGGCCAGCATCTGTTTGGGGCTGGTTGTGCCGCCCAGTTCCGCTCCAAGACCACCATCGTTGGGGCCTTGAATCTGCTCGTACATGTTCGCCTGATCCATATAAGGAAGAATGCTGGCGTGCCACGTCCAGCCATGTCCATAGTACGTTGTTCCGGCAGCGTTAAGCAGAACAATGCTGCCCGAAGGTAGTGAGTTGCTGGTGTCGTGATAGTTGTGCAAAGCCAGCCCAATCTGCTTCAGGTTGTTTTTACATTGTGTACGTCGAGCAGCTTCGCGGGCCTGCTGGACGGCAGGAAGCAATAGCGCAATGAGAATAGCGATGATGGCAATGACCACCAACAGTTCAATCAAAGTGAAACCACGGGTCCGTTGAATGGGTCGTACAGGCATTGAATTTTTCCTAAAAAGTGCTGAGTCACTGCAGGCAATTGAGCGATCGCTCGGAATTTCGTCCGGATGCGAACACCATGCTCGAATCCGTCCAGTGACCTCTCAAATTTATGTTTTGGCTGAAAAGTTTTGGCTGACACTCGCCGCGACGCGGACGTATCCAGTAAATCGCCGTTGAGCATCGACAGCTGTCATAGAAGACGTTCGTTTCAAAAACTTATGGTGTCTTCACAGACGCTCTGTGTTCTGTCGCGGTAGTGTCGAAGCAGGTGTTAAGTTCCGGTTAGCATTTGAGGAGATTTTCAGGTGCCTCAAAACGGTCGCATGTTGAGAAGACTTAACCAACCTGAGATCAGTCGTTTGCAACTGTTCGTGCACGGAAAGCAGCAACAATCATCATTGCGAATGAACCGGTTGCGGGTGAATTGACAGCTGTTCGGCAGTTTCTTTTCCAACAGACGAAATCTGGCCACGCTCCGGAAACTTAAATCACGCCTGTACGTTTACCGAGCCTTTGTCACTTTCACGCAAAGCGTGCCGTGGCTACGATCATCGTTGAAACGTTGACAAGAAGCCTGCTCAGGCTGTTCAGACTGTTGCCAGCCTCAAAAAAGACCACGGAGTTGTCCGGTGAAAAAACGATGCATGCGATTGGTTGGAGTGTTGTTACTGTTCGTACTACGATTGGAAAACAACGGCTCGATTGTGTTTGCGAACGATGTGACAGACGCAAAGTCACCGACAAACGTGCTGCTGATTCTGGCAGACGATCTCGGTTATTCGGATCTTGCCTGCTACGGAAGCGAAATTGAAACGCCCAACCTTGATTCATTGGCAGCCAATGGGTTGAGATTCACTCAGTTCTATAACACGGCCCGATGCTGGCCAACTCGAGCCGTGTTGATGACCGGTTATTACGCTCAACAGGTCGGCCGCGATGCACTGCCGACCAAGCGTGGCGGCGGAGGCGGCAACCGCAACCCGCGACCGGAATGGGCTCGGCTGCTGCCCGACATGCTGCGGCCGGCCGGTTATCGATCGTATCATTCCGGCAAGTGGCATATCGATGGCATGCCTCTGGAAGGTGGTTTCGACAAGTCCTATTACATTGGCGACCAGGGACGATTCTTCAATCCAACCAGGCACTGGAAAGATGACCAGCCGCTGCCGAAGGTCAAAAAGAATTCCGGTTACTATGGAACAACGGCCATCGCTGACCATGCCGTCGAATGCCTGAAAGATCATCAGCAGAATCATTCTGACAAGCCGTTCTTTCATTATCTTGCATTTACAGCTCCCCACTTCCCACTTCAGGCGTTGCCACAGGATATCGAAAAATATAAGCAACGATATCTCAACGGATGGGCGCAACTGCGAGCTGAACGCTGGAACAAACAGCTGCAACTGGGATTGCTGTCGGGCCAGCTCTCGGCCGTGGAAACAGAACTGGGGCCACCCTATGACTTTCCTGAACATCTTAAGATTCTGGGCGACGTGGAAGTGAACCGCCCGGTTGACTGGAGTTCACTGAACGGGAAGCAGATCCTGTTTCAGGCTGAAAAGATGGCGATCCATGCGGCCATGATCGATCGCATGGATGTGGAAATCGGCAAAGTGTTGCAGCAGCTTCGCGATATGCAGCAGTTTGACAATACGCTGATTCTGTTTCTGTCCGACAACGGTGCGAGTGCTGAAATTATGGTTCGTGACGACGGGCATGATCCTGCTGCGAGTCCTGGGTCTGCAGAATCTTACTTGTGCCTTGGGCCGGGTTGGTCGAACGCCTGTAACACTCCGTTTCGCCGGCACAAGACATGGGTTCATGAAGGCGGTATCTCGACTCCTTTGATTGCTCACTGGCCAAACGGAATTTCGGCGAAGGGTGAACTGCGTCGCAGTGCTGGTCACGTGATTGATGTTGTTCCCACTATACTGGAAGTGTGTGGAGCAACTCCGTTCAGCGAATGGAAGGGAACGCCGGTGCCGGAAGCTCCTGGAAAAAGTCTGCTGGCGGAATTCGCCAAAGAGGGCAGCTTGGCGCACGACTATTTGTGGTGGTTTCATGATGGCCACAAGGCGGTTCGCATGGGCAACTGGAAACTGGTTGCGGCGAAGGGGGAACCCTGGGAACTTTATGACGTCCGAATTGATCGAGCTGAACAGATCGATCGGGCTGAAGAATGGCCGCAGATCGTTGAACAGCTGGAAAAACGCTGGAACGCGGCCGCCGAAGAATTCAGCAAGTTGTAAAGCCGCAAGGTGAAGTCAGTATGTATTCACAAGAGCGACTTCTCGTTTCTGTTATGTGAATGCTTGCTGTTTTCAGTTTTCCAGGTGTTTTTCCGCCGGGATTACCACATTCCGGAGTCCTTCTATTCATACTTTTTGATGCATGGCAAATTGACGCGTAACGCCTAGAATTGCAGCATGATGCTCGTCTTTCAGGTGGGTTCCGCTTATCGCGGGCGTTTTGTAACGTCAATCATGGCTCTCGGAGCAATTTTCTGCTGCCGTCAGAGCATTTGTTAATTTTTTGGACCACGATAACAGGAGTTTACCAGAGTGGCTTACTCACTTCCCGAACTACCATATGCCTATGACGCCCTTGAGCCTCATTTTGATGCCAAGACGATGGAAATCCATCATACGAAGCATCATCAGGCATACATCAACAACGTCAACGCTGCTCTTGAAGGCACCGAATACGCAGACACCTGCATCATCGAACTGATGAAAAAACTAAGCAGCCTGCCCGCCGACAAGCAGGGTCCTGTTCGCAACAACGGCGGCGGACACGCAAACCACTCTTTGTTCTGGACGATCCTGTCACCATCCGGTGGTGGCGAACCAACAGGCGAACTGGCTGATGCAATCAATGCCGCCTGTGGCAGCTTTGCTGAATTCAAAGATGCCTTTTCCAAGGCCGCCGCAACTCGATTCGGCAGCGGCTGGGCGTGGTTGTCAGTTAACGCTGACGGCACTTTGATTGTTGAAAGCACGGCTAACCAGGACACTCCGCTGTCTGACGGCCGAACTCCAATTCTTGGCCTGGACGTGTGGGAACACGCTTACTACCTGCACTACCAGAATCGTCGACCAGACTACGTTTCCGCGTTCTGGAACCTTGTTAACTGGAACGAAGTAGCCTCGCGATTTGCTGCAGCCAAAGGCTAAGCAAACCTGATTACTTAAACCACTGGCAGAATCTCTGTCAGTGGTTTTTCTATTTCCACACCTCAAAATTGACCAAAGCCTGCAACTGTAGCGATCAACGACTCGCAGCGGCGACGTCGTGATTTGCTATCATTAGCCAGGCAATTGAAGACCGAACAGAATGGCGAAGGATTTTCTAAAGGACGCCAAAGACGAATATGACGTCGTCGTTATTGGCAGCGGTTTGGGCGGACTGACTTCGGCCAATATTCTCGCTCGCCAGGGCTATTCTGTTTTGTTGCTGGAACATCATTACCAGCTTGGTGGCATGGCCACATGGTTCAAACGCAGAGGCGGCCATATCTTTGATATCTCGCTGCACGGCTTTCCTCACGGCATGATCAAAAGCTGCCGGAAATACTGGACGAAGGACATTGCCGATTCCATCGTCCAGCTGAAGGGCGTCCGGTTTGAGAATCCTCAGTTCTCTTTGCGAACCACGTTCGATCGCCAGGACTTTACTCGCATTTTGCAGGAAACATTTTCGGTTCCCAAAGAAACGGTGGATGCGTTCTTCGACAAAGCTCGAAGCATGAACTTCTTCGACGAACAGGAAAAAACGGTTGGCGAACTATTCGAAGAATTCTTTCCTGGTCGAGGCGACGTGGTGCGCCTGCTGATGGAACCGATCACGTACGCGAATGGTTCGACTTTGGAAGATCCGGCGATTACCTACGGAATCGTTTTTTCAAACTTCATGCAGAAGGGCGTGTATACGTTCGAGGGTGGCACCGATGCTCTTGTGGGCAAGATGAAGGACGAGCTGATTCGCAATGGAGTTGATCTGCGGATCAGAACGCTGGTTGAAAAGATTGAAGTGACAGACGACCGCAAGGTTCAGGCCGTGGTGGTGAACGGTCGGCGCATCAAGTGCAGAGCGGTTGTGTCCAACGCGAATCTGAAATCCACCATTCTAAACATGGTGGGCGAAGAGCATTTTGACAAATCGTACATTGAAGAAACCAACGCAGTTCGATTGAACAGCAGCAGCTGTCAGGTTTACATGGCGCTTAAGCCCGGTGAAGGCTTCGACGAAAGTTGCGGCGACCTGCTATTTCATTCAGAACACAATGGATTCGACATCGACGCCATTCTTAGCATGGACGTCAGCAGCCGAACATTCAGCTTCTACTATCCCAATACGCGGCCTGGCAGTGATCGCTGGATGATCGTGTCTTCAACGAATGCCAATTACCGCGACTGGGCCGATCTGTCAGAAGAAGACTATCAGGCCGCGAAAAAACATCTGGAAGAAACGACACTGGATTGTCTGGAAAAATACGTGCCAGACATTCGTTCAAAGCTGGATTACATCGAAGCGGCCACGCCAAAAACATTCGAACGTTATACTCGCCACATCGCTGGTTCATCGTTTGGCACAAAGTTTGAAGGCCTGCAGGTCAGCAAAGATCTGCCAACTCAAATCAACGGTCTGTATCACGCAGGTTCCGTCGGCATCATTATGTCCGGCTGGCTGGGAGCGGTAAATTACGGAGTGATCGTCAGCAACGACGTCGACAAATACCTGACGCAGCCAGAAGTGAACTAATGCAGGAAGCGGCCATTGCAATTGGCGCGATAAGGCTTCGCGGGATTGTTGCTTTGATGAACGTGCAACGTAGCCGTGATTGCTGACATTGCAATGCATGCAATTTGCGGCACGAAGTATCACGGGGATGGTTGAAATGCTTGATGCGTGTTCCCGCTACGCCACATCACGACGGAGCGTGACGGCTACTCTGGCCGGCTCTTTAGTGATATCTGATTGAACGGGGCGCTTTTGCTTGCCTCGTTTCCAGGCTGTGTTTGGAAACGCCTGCGAACAGGGATGGCGGCTTGTTGGCTCGCGTCGGTTTGATTGCGCGATTAAGATTCACGGGCTTCGTATTCGTCGATCAGAAATCAAATACTTCAATGACCGATGTGACCATTATCCTGAAAGAGATCGCGTCGGGGGCAGCTCGAACGGAAGATCTGCTTCCGCTGGTGTACAGTGAATTGCGCCGATTGGCCGGTGCAAAATTGCAGCACGAACCGGCAGGAATCACGCTGCAGGCCACGGCTTTGGTTCACGAAGCGTTTCTGCGTTTGGTGGGTGACGAAAACGCGACTTGGGAAAATCGGCGTCACTTTATGGGAGCAGCTGCGATTGCCATGCAGCGGATTCTGGTTGAGCAGGCTCGGCAGCGTCAGCAACTGAAGCGAGGCGGTGGGCGACAGCAGGTTGAATTGATGGACGTGGCCATCGAAGTTAACAGTCAGACTTCCGACGCGGACCTGTTAGCCCTTAACGACGCTCTTGACGAATTCCAGGTTCAGGAACCTGCGAAAGCCGAATTAGTCCGGCTGCGATATTTTGCAGGGCTTAGCGAAGAAGAAGCCGCAGAAGTATTGAATATTTCTCGAGCAACCGCGTCACGCTGGAGGACGTTCGCCAAGGCATGGCTGTATCAGCGGATTCAGGGTGCGGATTAACGACCGAATCGCAGTCGATCGTGAGGGAAAAACGGATTTGGAATATTCTTTGAGTTTTCCATGAGGCGCTTCGAACGCGGATCTCGCATGGTCTTGAGAGCCTAATAAGGGCTTCGCCCTTGACCCAGTGACGTGGCATGCGGAAAAAAGTGGGGCGTTCAAACCGCCGAGCCGCTCCGTTGTTGCTCTGAAAAAAGGCGTGCGCACCGTGCGCGCATCTTTTCCGTAAGCCGCTATGATTTTCCCGCAGGAGCCAGCCATGACAGACCCCGAAAAAGAAAATTCAAACGCATTCAGTTCGTCGAATGCGGACGCTTTGGGGCCGACCATTGGCGGGCAGAGTTCTGCAGAGGACGTTTCTGTATCGCCGCAATCTGTTGAAGGGATTTTTCTGCAGGCTTTGCAGATTGAAGATCCGGGGGCTCGAGAAGAATTTCTTGTGCAGCTATCGAGCGAAGATCAGGATCGTGGTCTTCGAGTGCGCGCTCTACTGCGAGCCTACGATGACGCGGGCAGCTTTCTGGAATCACCCGTTGGCGGAACAAAGCCGTCCGAGGACATTTCGCTTGGTTTTCTGAAGCCTGCCGACAAAGAAGGCGTATTGGGAACGATTGGGCCGTACGAAGTTTTAGAGGTGATTGGTCGCGGCGGCATGGGAGTGGTCCTGCGAGCGGTTGATCCCAAGCTGAATCGCGTTGTCGCGGTGAAGGCCCTGCTTCCGGAACTGGCCGCCAATCCAAATTCACGACGGCGTTTTCTGCGAGAAGCTCAGGCGGCCGCGGCCATCAGCCATTCTCATGTGGTCACCATTCACGCGGTGGATGACGCTCACCAGGACGTCAACGGAAAACCGGTGCCACCCTATCTAGTGATGGAATGCGTCGTCGGGCAATCACTGCAGCAGAAGCTGGATCGAGTTGGCACGCTGCGACTGGCGGAAATACTTCGTATCAGCCGGCAGATCGCTGAGGGCCTCGCGGCCGCTCACAAGCAGGGGCTGATTCATCGCGATATCAAACCTGCGAATATTCTGTTGGAGAACGGTGTTGAACGAGTCAAAATTACAGACTTCGGTCTGGCTCGCGCCATCGACGACATCACCGTCACTCGCACGGGAGAAGTTTGCGGCACGCCTCAATACATGTCACCCGAACAGGCTGGCGGCGAGCGAGTCGATCATTGCAGCGACCTGTTCAGCCTGGGCTGCGTGATGTATGCCATGTGTACGGGACACAGTCCGTTTCGTGGCGACAGCATTGCTCACGTGATTAAGCGAGTTACTCAGGACGTGCCGCGATCCATCGCCGAACAAAACCCGGAGATTCCCACATGGTTGGTGGAGATCATTACGTGTCTGCTGCAAAAGAATCCGGAACATCGGTTTCAAAGTGCGGAAGGTGTGGTGGCAATTCTGGATCAGCATTTGTCGAGAATTCAGCACCCAACGGAATCTGGTTCGCATTCAGCAATCAATCAACATGTGCCGAAAGCTGATGCGGCCGAAGATCCGTTGTTGGCCGCTGCTGCACACTCCGCAGGGAAGCCCTCGATCGCGAAGTCAGTGAGCGACGCAGCGGAAACATTTGTCGCCGCGTCAACATCGTCCGCAAAGGTGTTGGTGCCGAACTGGATGCGGTCTCTAAGCCGAATTTGGCTTATGTTGGCGTCGGCTTTTGTTGTCATTCTGCTGATTATCCAGAACACGCCCAACGTTGGAATCGGATCGGCAGAATTGATGATCGTATTCACGATCGGCGGCTTTGGCTCCATCCTGATGGCGATTTTGCTGTCACGCAAAGCTGTTACACGAGAAGTGATGGCGATTGCTTTGTTTCTGGGACTGGGGCCTCTGGGCTTGCTGCTGTATCTGTTAATCAAGGATGGCCTACAGCCTGTACCGTCGGATGAGCCAGAGCCACCAGTCAACAACTTCGGGATGCCTTCGCCAGAACTTGAGCGACCATTGCCGCCACAAACATCGCCGGCACAAACATCGAAAACAGTTGGTGTGCAGTTTGGAGAAGTGCATGTTCAGGTGCCAACTGAAAACTATCTGCACTACGCGGCCACCAAACGTCTGGGCTTAGTCTGCATTCTATTTTTTCTGGGCGGTGCAATCTATTCACTGACTTCCGTGCCGGCAGATGTACTGAAGGCCGAGTCGGTTGATGGTCGTCTTGTCAGTCGCATTGCCATGTTCGCCGTCGCGCAGCTGGCGGCGTGGGGTGGAGCAACGCTGGCTGTCTGGTATGCAGGGAGATTTCCGTTGCGTAGCTGGGGACTGCTGAGTTCCGTGATGTTTGGTTGTATCTTTGGAGGATATTTCTGGGCGACCGCTTTGCGAACGCCAGCTTTCAGTCAGACTCTGATAGGGATCGCCCTTCTGCCCACAGCTGGCTGGATTCTGTACGCTGGATTTGTGCTGCGTCAGTGCAGAACTCTGCCGCAGTTCCGAACATTGTTCGTTCCAACATCACAAAAAGCAGGGTTGCAAAAATGGTGGTTGCCCGTGCTTGTGATGGGATTTTGCGGTTACCTGCTGTTTATTAGTTCAGCAAAACAAACGGTGGTGCTGTCTAAGGAAGACAGCCATAAAGCCGCTGAGTTTGTTGCTCAACGATTTCACAAACCGGTTTCGGTACAGTCGATCGGCAATAATCAGGCCGTCGTTGCCATGCGGTCTGGATCGGCAGCCGCTGTTCTTATTCACCTGGTGAAGAAAGCGAACGGCTTATGGGATCTCGACCCCGCTCATCACGCCACTCAGATTGAAATCGGCAAAGGCGACACTTTGGGGCCAGCCAACGATGAATGGGGCGGTCTTATTCTGGATTGCGGCGATCCCGGGACTTTCGTTGCGATTGTCGGAATGGGGCCGCGCATTATCGAATCGAGTTATGAACTGCTTCCGGCAGGGCGACATAAGCTGCCGGTGGGGACATACGAAGTTTTAATTCTTGACACACAAGCTGGTTGGTTACGCGATGTGAAGTCTAATTCAAAGGGGGATTATGAGAAGCTCTATCCACGAATTGAGGAGCAATTCGAAAACGTGGAAATTGGAAGAAAGCCTTATGACGCTGATTCGGGTGCCTTTACATTTTCAGAATACAGCCCGTCATCGAAGGGCTCATTGGTCATCATCAAGCCCGGTGAATTCACATCAGTGGTCGCGAAACGCAATCTGAAGGAAATTTCTTCTGGAAGCTGGCAGTTCAATCGTGACGGGGCCGAACGATTTTTGCAGGGCCAGTTTTATCGATTTCTATGGAACGGTACCAAGTACTCACTGTCGGCCAACCAGGCAAAAGTGGTTGATGTGCTGTTGAAGCATCTTGCCGATGGACAACCGGCCATGCCTGAAGCAGACGTGATGGCCGCAGTCTTCGATCAGCCAGACAAACGCCCTGTCAGCGTGAAGGCTGTCTTCAACGATGGATCGCATCCAGCCTGGGAAATGGTCGTCACATCAACCGCCGGTGCAGAAGCGAATGAGAGCAGCATCTCGCTGATTCCGCTACTGCCAGAGCCACCGACTGCTGGCGAAAAGGCAAAAGCGGTGCCAGCTTTGTCAGATTTCGCAGCGGATGTTGAATAGAGAACGCACCAGGCGATCGCAGGCGAACTGTTAGATGAGCACGTTGACTCAATCGCGTCATATGAATCACAGCCCGCCTGGGCCGCGAGGCGGGTGGCCCCACTTCCTCTGTGAGTAGACGATGACAATATTGATCTGATTTCCATTTATGTATCCGTCGATGGCTCGTGCGAGTTCCGTTTGCAACGGGCAAGTTCTTTTTTAGGTGTGATTTTGAAACGCTTTCTATTCCTGAGAATCTGCGTGTTCAGAGTGATCGGCAGACCCGATGGATGATTGGTTGTCGTAATATGCGATTGTGGAGAGCGAGACATTTTACCTTTGGGCGGATGTTTCGTGGCAAAAAGGCTGACAGCCTTCAGAAATCGCGGATGGCGGATCGCAACAACGATCCTGCTTGCGGTTGGCTGTTGCGCGATGTGGCTGCCTGTGCCTCAGGTGAGTTCGCCGGGAAAAGACCGGTCCGAACCCTATCCCTGCATGGATCGCCCGTGCGGCTGTGCATCAGCCGAACAGTGCTGGAAGAAGTGCTGCTGTTTCACCAACCAAGAAAAAATTTCCTGGGCAGAACGAACCGGCGTGAAGGTGCCCGAATACGCTGTTGCCGCCGCGGGTCGAGAAAAAGCTCAGAAAACCGCGGCTACCGCTGCTCCAAAGTGCGAGCATTGCGTCGCCGCATCTGCAGATTCAGCGGCTTCGGCAACTACAGACGCTGCGGTGACGTCGAAGAAGACGAACTTGAATCACAACGCGGCGACACCGGAATTGTGTGGCGTGGCGTCAGAAACGAATGTCGTTCGCGTCGATGATGAACCTTCCTCAGCATGCTGCGACGCCGAACAGACAACGCCCGTTAAGGAAGCCACAGCGAAGCGCCGTCAGGATGCTGATGAACGTGCTCCGAGCTACTTCTGTGGAATTGCTGCATTGGAATGTCAGGGGCTGACGTCGTTGTTTCAGATTCTGTCGCTGACGATGCTGCCTGAAAAATCCTGTCCCGAAATCGAGGGCGAAGACATGTCATCGAACGTGCCTGCGTTCGACGTGTTGGTCTGCAGTTGCGAATGGCCTCCCCCTGAGCCTCCGCCGCGCATAGGCGTTGCAGGCTTCCGCGCTGTTCAGGCCTGATTCTTACAGCACCGTTGTGCTTTCATAGAACGCTGCCCGCTGCGCGACTTCTGCAATCAATACGTGGACGGCACTTCCAAAGTGCGACTCGTGTCCGCGCGCTCACGCTCAGTTTCAGCTCGCTCTCCACAAAGCAGCCTGTTCTGCATCGTGAGCGCGTGATCACGGGCCGCGCAGCTGGAGTCGTGCCGCAAAGCTTAACCCGTGGCCGAAAGGCCAGGCCGTAACAGCAACCAAGAACAAAAACCTGGCCTCTCGGCCACGGGTTAAACGAGTTGGTTTGGGACTTAAACCACCGTTATCTGTTTCATTGCACACATCGTAAATTGTCGCGGTCGGTGAATTCTGTTCACCGCTGCAGTACGCCGCGAATTTTTAGTGAAAGACAATTCCTTCATGGCTTCATTCAAGCAAAACAAAATCCGCAAACGCGGCTTCACTCTGATCGAACTTCTGGTCGTCATTGCGATCATCGCCATCCTGATTGCGTTGCTGCTACCGGCCGTGCAGCAGGCGCGCGAGGCAGCTCGGCGAACGCAGTGCAAGAACAATCTGAAGCAATTCGGGCTGGCGCTGCACAACTATGAAGGAACATTTGGCATGTTCCCGATGACAAACGCTCAGAACTATCTGCCGAACACTCAGGGATTTTCTCCTCAAGCTCGTCTGCTGCCTTACATGGAACAGGCGAACCTGCAGAATCTTCTCGACTTTACTCAACCAGCCTTCACCGGCCCCTTCAATGCGCTGGTGCCGAATCCGCAATTTGCATCTGCCTTCGCAACACCGCTGCAGGTGATGCTGTGTCCAAGTGATCCGGCCGAAACACAAAACACCGGAGCTGGCGGAGCTGTTTATTCGGGCCTGAACTACATGATCAGCTATGGCAGCGGCACCAATGCCAACTATGACCTGCGCTGGCGAACTGACGGGATCTGCTATGAAAATTCCAACGCGAAGATTCGAGACATCACGGATGGCACTTCCAATACGGTCATCATGAGCGAATCCATTCGCAGTGTTGGAGCCGACTTCACTCTGGCAGCTGGCACTCTGCCGAAGTTCAACTACCAGGCGACGTTGAATGGTTCGTCCGGCGTCAGTGCAGCTCGTCAGCCCGTTCAGGGACTTGCAGGATCAGGCGGCGGCTGGGTCAACGGGCCCGCTGGTGTGATCAACAACCCTGACCTCGCAACGATCTGGCCAATGAAGTCAACGTGGCGAGGTGCCGCAAGCGCTGCGCTTCGCGGTCGAGGCACATCGTGGGCGCATTCCGGTGCGATCAGCACATTGACGAACGGCTACAACACGCCCAACAGCAAAATTCCGGATGTCGTCATTCACTTCACCGGCTTTTTTGGCCCTCGAAGCTGGCACGTCGGTGGCGCGCAAGTGCTGTTGGGCGATGGCGCGGTCAAGTTTCTGAGTGACAACATCGACACGGTGCTGCATAGAGGGATGCACAGTCGCAACGGCGGTGAAGTGCTGGGTGAGTTTTGAGTTGGAAGTTGG
>CALFSX010000071.1 GCA_937916515.1 uncultured Planctomycetaceae bacterium
AATTGATCGATAGGTACCACACATATCACGTTTGACACCATGCACAATGCACAGCTTTGGTGATTTGGGGGTAAACTGAGTGGGCGGGGCGTTCCGCGATATGCATGGTACCGTTCGGATTTCCCCACGCACTTTTGTCCCACGTGTCCCACAAGTTCATTTGGCACCTTTTAAAATTATTTGTGTTTCTACTCAAGCGGCGGAAAGGAGGTCCATATTTCTTCTCCACGCGAGAAAATGCGGACAATTGATCTCTTCACGCCGTGGACGATGAACGCATCCTCATACAGATCTACGGGAATTGGTTCTACCTCTGGGGACTCGCAAACGACCAGCCATGTTTCACTCGGTAACAGCACTAGCTCCTCTGCCCAAGGTTCAACAATGACTGTCTTGGGGGAATTGGACCGGTTTGACAGCTCAATCGACGATTTTTGATTTCTTAACGAACTAGCCATTCGCATTAGTTACCTCCAAGAAGTTCGATGCAGCGTTGCATCAGTTTCAGTCGTTCGACTGCGGTATCAATTCCTCTGTTTCCTATCACCGCGCCAGCATAGAATTCCCGCCAGTACCGTAAAACGGGGAGAGTGATGCCCGCGGCTTTTAGGTCTGCCGCAGCAATGCTCCCCCTAAGAGCCGCTGCATCTGCAGCCCCTTTTCCCCAGCCAATCAATCGACCGAAGGCGGCTGGCCCGCCAAATGCGGCTGACGCCACTGCTTCCGAAGCGATCCCTGTCGCAGCACTGCTCGTGCCGGCAGTAGCACCACCATACCCCCGATAGAACGCCGCGATGTTTGAGGCGGCTTGTCGAGCACTGATGATAGCTGGTCCGAATTCGGTGGCAAGCGAGCCTCCAGACGCGACCCCGAAAATCAGCGCGGAGCCAACGGCACCGTTCTGGTACGCTTCGTCGGCAAGTGCACGCTGTTCTTCAATGTAACTATCATACAAATCGTATGGCGTATCATAAATAGTTGAAAGATCGCGAAGGTACGCCTCGAGGATTGCTCTCTCAGCTGGATCCGTTGTTTGCCGCAGCATTTCTAATACAGCCAGCTCGTCGCCACTAAGACGCCTTCCAGAACCTTCTCCCGACGGCGTAGATGGGTCAGAAACAGGATCGAGCATGCCGTTGTAACCGGGTGGCCATTCGGCTGGCCAGTAGACGGCTCCGTCATCGCCCACTTTTCCGAACAGGTTTCCGTCGGCATCGTAGACGTGGCCGGTTTCGGGATCGACTCGGCCCCCTTCCGGAACACCGGCGGGTGCAACAGTAGAATAGGCCAAGGTGCCTGTGCCGGTGTCGTTGCTTGAAGCAGAATCGTCGGTGTCAGCTTGCTGCCCCGGAGTAACCACATCGCCACCGGGGACGCCTTCGAAGTGGACGAAAACGGAAACTTCACCGTTGTTGTCATAGGTCGTGGTGTGTCGGATGATCGGGCTGGTGTCCTCCGCGATCATGGGATCGCTCCTCGTTCCATCTATGGGAGCGTCTGCAGATTCGTTCTCCGAATCTTTTGGTGGACTGCTGTCACGGTAAATAAACAAGTCTGTTTCCGTATTCGACGAACCTGCGTGATGAGTATGATGAACAAACTCGTCCTTAATCGATACGTTGAAGCTGGAATCGTTGACCAGACCAACCGTCTCAACATTGCCGAGGCCAAAGCCGAAGTTACTGGATGAGCTGCTGACTTCGGTGTATGAATACTTGTCATGTATGAATTGGAACTCGTCCGCAGTCAGGCCGGGACCGATGTCGTGCATATCGGCCTGCTGTGAAATATTCGTCTGACTGCTACTGCTTCTGCCGATATCCAAATGATTTGATTCACCGCCCAACCCAAAACTGAAGTGACTATCTGATTTGACATTCTGATATTCGCTAACCGCCACTTCTGTGAAACTGTATCCCTCGTAGTCGTTTCGCGTGCGTTCGGAAAATGTAAAGTTACTTGTACTGGAACTGGAGCTGTTGAAATCGAAGCCAACGCTGATTCCGGAAATGCCTGCGGCCACTTGATCGGTCGCCGAGACTTCGCCAGCTTTGGGGCGTTGGGTTTTTGGAGCATCGGTGCCAGCCACTGACTCAGGCAGCCAGCTGTTGGCGACTATGTTTGTATCTGCGTCTGCCCCGGCGTCTGCAGTAGTGGTTGTGGTGGTCGTTGTGGTGGTGTCACCCGTCGTGCTGACCGTTGTTGTGGTGCCGGTTGTGTCTGGCTGAGCCCAGTCGCCCGTGGTGACCACGCTGCCACCATCTGGGTTGTTCGATCCCGTTGAATTATCAGGGGCATTGCCGATGGCGAAACTGAATCCTGTGAAGTAATTCGAAGTATCAGTGGACGTGATATCGACGACAAGGTGCTCGTCCGTTTCGCTGACTTCGTCGCCGGATGAGGAATTTTCTTTGATCGAAATCTTACGAGTCGAACTACCGCCGGCCATAGCTGACGTCGCAAAGCCGAAGCTGGAAGAACTGATTCCCAGAATCATTCCCAGTACACTGCTGCCTTCCGCGTAAACGCTGGTTACAGAAAACGAACCGGCAATCGAACCGCTGGCGAAGGCGGTGTACGTATACGTCGCTTCAATATCCGGGCCGTCGGATGCATCGGTTGAGGAAGACAGTGTCGTGATGGAACTCGTTGTCGAATCGGTCGTCTCAGAATCGGTCGTCTCAGAACCGGTGGTCTCAGAATCGGTGGTCTCAGAATC
>CALFSX010000072.1 GCA_937916515.1 uncultured Planctomycetaceae bacterium
TAGCAACGCAATTCTCAGTAACAGCCATTGGGGCTGGACAAACATAGGCAATGTCAACTTCACCGGTGTCGCCGGCCTAGCGGACGCCATTCACCTGTGACCGAGTAGTCTTGGAATTGATACTGTGGAACGCAACCGGAACATACTGCCGGAAGTGTTCCTGCGTGGCTGTGGCGTCCCCGAAACATGGATCGAATACATCCCCTCACTCGTTGGCAAAGCCTTTGATTTCTATTCCTGTTTCATCTCCTACAGTCACGCTGACAAGCAATTTGCAAAACAACTTCACGACCGACTCCAGGGTAAAGGTATTCGTTGTTGGCTCGATCAACATGCCATGAAGCCAGGTGATGACATCTACACGGAAGTAGACAAAGGAATTCGACTCTGGGACAAGGTCCTTCTGTGTTGTTCGGAAGCGTCACTCAAATCCTGGTGGGTTGGACGCGAAGTCGAAATAGCTGTCGAGAAGGAAATGGAGTGGCAGAAATCCAACGGGCAACAGATTCTGAAAATCATTCCTCTGAACCTAGACGGCTCACTGTTCAAATGGAACGGATCACACGCGGCAACGCTCAGGAAGCGACTGGCTGCCGACTTCACGAACTGGAAACGGAACGCGGACAAGTTCGAAGAGCAGTTTGAGAACGTCGTGAAGGCCCTGCAGACGAATGGCGGGCAGTTACCACCACCAGCGCCGAAGCTGGGAGTGTGATTCAATCTCGCTCGAGACCTTTGCAGGACGCGCCGTAATCGAGATTCACAAAACACAAAAGAGAACACAAACGAACCTGGTCAACCCGATTCGAAACGGTGATAATTCAAACGGGCGGGATAGGCTGATCCCCGACAAGCTGGCCCCCATCGCCAGTTTCCCGCCTTCTTCTTTTTGATGGGCTCACTTTGATGGAAGTGAAACACAATGGCATCGATATCGACAGGCAAAGACGGTCGTAAGCAACTGCAGTTCGTCGCACTCGACGGCAAACGCAAGTCGTTGTACCTAGGCGAAGTCAGCAAAGAATTCGCCCGTGACATGGGCAAGCACATCGACCACTTGGTTCGGTGTCGTCGAACGGATGAAGAACCAAAGAAAGCGACTCAGGCATGGATTCGCGACATTCTGCCGAGTTGGAAGAATGTTTCCGCCAAACTCAGCGAACTGGACATCCTTATCACGGACCACAAGCCGGACGAAGTGTTCGCAGACTTCGTTGAACACTACATCAGCACCAGACGCGACGTGAAGCCGGGAACAATCAAGACGTGGTCTCAGGCTTCTCAGAAGGTCCGCACATTCTTTGGCCGGCGATCAATCAAGTCATTGACAAAAGCCGATGGCAAAGACTTCCTGCGGTGGCTGAAGACACCAAAGGAACAGGGTGGGGCAGGGCACAAGGGCGAAACCCCGTCAAAGCATCTGGGGCACGTCAGAGGCTTCCTGAATGAAGCTGTAGACGCGGAAGTGATCCCTGTGAACCCATTCCGCAAGGTCACAGCACAGCGAACGCCACAGACCGGACGGAAACGCATGATCAACACCCAGGACGTTCTGAGGGTGATCGAGGTTGCACCGGATGCAGAAATGAAGGCCATCATCGCCCTATCGTTCTGGGGCGGACTCAGAACACCGTCTGAGCACTACGTTCTGAAGTGGAGCGCCATTCGATGGGACGAAAACATGATGACCGTCCTGGCACCAAAGACTGAAGGCAAGGGCAAGGCATCACGCGAAACGCCTTTGTTCCCTGAACTGCTGCCATACCTTCTCGACCTGCATGAAGTGTCAGAGCATACCGGGCCGGACGACTTCGTTATTCAGAAGCGGCGAACACAAACCGAAGCAAACTTGCGCGGCCGAATGTATCGGCTTTGCATCAAGGCAGGCGTCGAGAAGTGGCCGAAGATATTCCAGAACTTGCGATCGACTCGCCAGACGATTCTGGAACAGCACTACCCGCGCGGCACGGTCTGCGAATGGATGGGCAACACTGAGGACGTGGCAGAGGCTCACTACATTCAAGAGCAGAAAGAATTCCGCGAAGTTGCAGCAATGAAGCCAACCACAGAAACGGAAGTCACCGCAGAACACCAGGGTGACACTAAAAGTACTACTGACAAAAAACGTCAAAAGGTAGTGCAGAATGTAGTGCAGAAATCTGAAGAACTGGCCAGAACGCGGAAGAAAGCCAGTATTTTACGCACCCGCCAAAACAGCCCAAAACGCTGATGTTTTCCGCTGTTTTCACAGTATTTCTGCTGGTTTCCGTCACATCGCAGGGCGTAAAAACGGAAGTGGATGGGAATCGAACCCACCAGGCACGCGCTAACGCACCTCAACGGTTTTGAAGACCGCGACGATCACCAGATCGCAATCACTTCCCGAGACCTAATGGTAGATATCAAACAGTAACCACACAACCGAGAAGCATGGACATCACAGAAAAGCGAATTGCGACTCAAAACAGAACAATGGAAGGCAACTGAATTGTCGCCTCCAGACAACTTTTGTCAGTCAAACGAAAATAGGCTTCTTGTGGCATTTTCCTTTCCTGCTATCGATTTGATAACCTAGATTATCTGATTCGGCGCGAACACCAAACACGCAAATAACCCGTGCAAACCCGAATCAAATCCTCAGGCCAAACCGAACCTTCCCCATTCAAGCTCAAGAAGATCCACAAACATGCTACGGAGATCTCAAACTGGAATTACTCTCTTCCTGTTCCTGTTCCTGTTCACATTTTGTGCTTCTTCGTCCATGGCTCAATCGCTTGTCTACGAAGGTTCTGAAGGCTTTGGCAAAGGCAAACACATCGTGCTGATCGCGAACGACCATGAATATCGTTCGGAACAAACCTGCCCCGCGTTGGCGAAGATTTTGGCAAATCATTATGGCTTCCGATGCACAGTGTTGTTTGGCCTTGATAAAGATGGCTTCATCAAAGCAGGAGCTGCAGACGTGCCAGGACTGAAAGCGTTGAAAGATGCTGACATGCTGTTCTTCTTCACTCGGTTTATGAACCTGAAAGACGAACAGGCGGATCTGTTGGTTGAATACTTTGAACGAGGTGGACCGGTTGTTGGAGTCCGCACGTCCACTCACTGCTTTAATGGACAACAAGGCAAATGGGAAATATTGAACTTCAACTACACCGGTCAAGACTACTCGGGAGGACTTGGCAAACAGATTTTCGGCAACACCTGGGAGAAGGTTAACGGCCAGTCACATTATGGTTCGAATCATCAAATGGGATCACGAATCATTCCAGTCGCAACTGCCGCAAACCACCCAATCCTGACCGGAATCACCCGGATTCACGCGTACTCAGGCGCTTATAAGTCGCAACCTCCGGAAGATGCGACGCCCCTGCTGGATGTTCAGGTTCTTAGTACTTTTCATGCCAGTGATGAAATTCATCCTGATCGACCAATTGTAAACGCTGGATGGACCCGAGACTCTTACGTTGCTCCATCGGGAACGAAGAAGAAGGCTCGAGTTGTCTACACATCCTTCGGCGCATCGGAAGACATGCTGGATCAGGATGCTCGCCGCTTTCTGGTGAATTCGTGCTTATGGGCAGGTGGCTGGGAAGAAAATATCACGCCAGACCTGAACGTTGAAATCGTGGGCGAGTATGAGCCGACTCCCTACAACAATGGGTCCTTCTATTATGAAGGTGTCAAACCACTGGATCTGGCTGGCTGGGAAAGTCGGATCATGCCTGCGAGTGCAGCAATCGCTGGTGTAGCCGATCCTGCCAAAGCACGGCGAAACCTCGGCATGCTGGCGAACCGCCCCGAACTGAAGGCCAAACTTGCAATCAAATATCCAGAACTCTATGGCCCAGACGCAAAGCTTCCGCCAGAACCGAAAAAGGCGAAAGACACGTCCGGAAAGTAAGGTCAGGAACTGCAACGTCATGGCCTGCAGGTTCTGAAGCCTGATGGCAATTAAGTGGTGTTTATCAGGATTCCGGAATCGGACGGGCGAGTGACAACACCAATCTGCTGAACGCGGCAGATCGAACTTACAAGTTGCTCAAATTCACTCGCCAACGATGGCGCTACTCCCAGCAGTAACCCGCCGCAGGTTTGTGGGTCGAACAGTGCTTTGTATTCGGGATACGATCGATACATGTCATCAACCGCAATCGACGTTTCGACATGACGGTTGTCCGGTGCCAGAGTACTTTCGATCCCTGATGTAAGAGCGACCGCAGCTCCAGGAAGTAACGGAATTTTCTTCAGATCCAATGTCGCATCGGCGGAACTGGCCTTCAGCATTTCCAGCAGATGTCCGGCTAAGCCAAAACCGGTGATGTCAGTTGCTGCAGAGAGACCCAACTCAACGGCGATTCGAGCAACTTCGTGTTGCCTCTCGAGCATCGCCGCAATCAATGACTGATAGTGCGATGCTGAACATGCGTTCCTCATATGTGCCGCAAGCAAAACGCCAATCCCCAGTGGCTTTGTGACGTACAGAAAATCGCCTTCCTGCAGATTGCCTTTTCTAAGCAAGGCGGATTCCGCAATGGCTTCTCCGATGACTGTAAACCCGATTTCAAGTCGCGGCCCAACAATGGTATGACCTCCGGCGATGGTGGCTCCCAAAGCCGCGAACTCCCGCCGGGCTCCTTCCATCAGATCGCTAAACGCAAAACGCTGAGACTTAGCATCGCCTTCCGGCAGCACCACGTTGGCAAGCGCTGCGGTCACTGTCGCCCCCATGGCGATAAGGTCGCTGGCCGAGTGCAATGCGGCAACACGGCCAGCCAGAAAGTGGTCGTCAAATGGGCTCGAAAAGAAGTCGGTCGAAGCAATCACCGTACTTCCGCCACTGGTTGGAATGACGGCCGCATCATCCAGGGCGTCCTGTTTTAATCCCGATGATGGTGCGACTCCCGCCTGCTGCAAAACAGACTCAAGCACGTTTCCACCAAGCTTGCATCCGCAGCCTCGACACGGCATTGCTTCAGAGTCGCCGGTCATGCCTGAGTTCACCTGATACATCCGCATGAACCCACCGTCGATGTGGTCCTTCAATTTCATCACCAAACGACCTGCAAAGCTGAACCCCTTGAATTCTCCAATCGCGCTGCCGTCGCCCGTGTTGAGCAACTTTAGAAACGAGCGCTGCGGCCGATAACGCTCAAGTTGTTTTCCGGCAAGTAAACGCTGAATGTTCTCCCACAGCACCGGCCCCTGACGAACCGCATACACGCCTGCCTTCGGAAGTTTTTCACTGACGATTGTGCCTGAATCACCGACAGCGAACACGGGCTGTCCAGACGTGGAACGCAGCGTATCCTCTGTTGCCAGAAAACCTCGATCGTCAGTTGGCAGGCCCAATTCAGAAAGCAATCCAGGCGAAGTAGCTCCAGTTGCCCAAATGACAATATCGGCTTCGATCAGTTCGCCCGTGTTAAGCCAGACGCCTTGCGGAGTGGCTCTAACAATGATCCGGCCAGTAGACACATTCACGTTGCGACTTCGCAATTCGTCAAGTACACGCTGTCGAAACGACGGAATCGTTCCTGCCAGAATTTCTTTGCTGCGAGTCACCATGTGCAAAGAAAACGCGGACACTTTTCCGTTTAGAAACCCCGGAAGACAGCACACAATTTCTGTACCGGCAACACCGCTTCCGGCGATGACGATTCTCACCGGCCTGTCGCCGGCCTTTGCAACAGCACGCGTCACTGCAGCCGACAGTCGATCCAGAAACGTCTGCATCGGCTTTATCTTCAGCAGGGTGTCTCCGTCGACGCCATCCTCAACTACGGTGCCATCCATTGACGGCACAGAGCCGATTCCAATCGAAAGCACATCAAACGGAACTGGTGGCCGATCCGCAAAGTGAATCAATTGCTGATCGACATCCAAACGGACAGCATTATCAACGATCAAGCGTGCTCCTACAGAACCACACAGCCGCACAAGATCGATTTCCATATCCGACGGGCTCTTTTGGCCCGCAAGCACGGCTGGCAACATTCCGGAATATGTGGCAATTGCATTATCAGAAATACATGTCAGTTGAGTGTCGGGAATGGGCTTCATTCCCCACATTCGCACAACATGAGCGTTTGTGTGGCCAACACCCAGCAATACAACGCGTCTGCTGGCCAGCCGTTCTGAGTTATTTTTCATACGGACGCCTCTATCGTCCGTTTGATCGCTGCGGCCAGACACTCCGCAAACAACTCAGTTTGAACATCAGCCACGGTGCGCAGGTCCAGCAGGACAGAGTCGTCTCGGATAATCCCCAAAACCGCCGGTGAACCAAGACGAAGTTGTTCGGCGAGCATCTGAGCATCGATTCCAGAAACATGAATCGCTGCACTGGGAATCTCTGAACCAGGTATAGAACCGCCGCCCATTTCCGAGACGCACGATATGGTATCGACGACGACTTCTTCCGGAAGAGTCAAACGCGCCTTGACGTAGTCACACCGTTCGCGAATCTGATTCTGAGTCTTATACAACATCTGCAACAGCGGAAGTTCGACCTTCGCCTTGCCGGACAAGTGAATTTCAGCCGTCGCTTCGATGGCGGCCAGAGTCACTTTATCGACTCGCAACGCTCGCATCATGGGATTCTTCCGCAGCGATTCGATCCAGTTCGATCGTCCGACAATAATGCCCGCCTGAGGACCGCCAAACAGCTTATCTCCGCTAAACAAGGTCACGTCAGCGCCCGACTTAACGCTGTCTGGAACGATTGGTTCCTGCAGGCCAAGGTCGCGAAGGTCGCTGATGCAGCCGCTGCCGATGTCATCGATGACTGGCAGGCCACGTTGTTTACCAAGAGCAACCAGTTCGTCCAGGTTTGGTTCTGTAACGAATCCCCCCAGAAAAAAATTGCTGCGGTGCACCTGAATAATGGCCGCCGTGTTTTCGTTGATCGCTTGTTCGTAATCACGAAGGTAGGTGCGGTTAGTTGTTCCAACTTCTTTCATAATAGACCCGGACGCGGCGAAGACTTCTGGCAGACGATATCCGCCTCCGATTTCGACAAGCTGCCCTCGAGAAATAATAACCTCACGCCCTTTGGCCATCGCCTGCAGAACCAGCATTGTCGCCGCCGCGCAGTTGTTAACGATGGCGGCGTCTTCAGATCCGGTTAACTGGCTGATCAAAGAACAGGTGCGTTCTCCTCGCTTATTGCGTTTGCCTGTAAACAGGTTCATTTCCACGTTGGCATAGCCGCTGGCGTCGGTCATTCGCTGGATGGCAATTTTCGCCAACGGTGCACGTCCGAGATTCGTGTGCAGCAAGACTCCCGTTGCATTGATGACTGGCTGCTGAGTTCTGCCAAGTTCCGCTCGATGCATCTTGAAGACTTCGTCGACAACGAAACTGGTTGCTGCCAAAGCGTCCATGTCGATTGACGATTGCATTGCAGCGCGACATGCGTCAACTCCGGCACGAACCCACTGCACCAACTGCGGGTGAGAGATGCTGTTTGCGATCGCTGCAAGTCGTGCGTCGCGCAAGACTTCGTCAACAGCTGGAAGGTGTCGAAATGGATTGTCGGTGGACATAAGGAAGTGCGGTCTGAGAAAGTCGGCGGTACGTGATACTCGACTACTTTACCCGCCAAGAGAACTACTGTGTAGCGGACGAACGTCGGCGGCAGTCACGATTCTGAAACGTAGGCTGCCAGTTTCGGCCCCGCTGAGCGAACATTCTCTGTGCGAGTCGTCACCTTTAAAGCGTCGCAAAACTCAAGAAACGGAATCGCATGCTTTCGGGTCACCTGCCAGCGGTCTCGAATATCGGCGACAGCCTGTTCAGGGTTCGCGTCGAACAGTTCCTTAAGTTCAACGCAGAACTGCTTGAACACCTGAGCTGACAGTAACAGCCCGTTGCCTGCATCCAGCAGAATTCCTGTCTGCACGGCGAACCTGGACAACGAAGTGACCGTATCGATGGGCAGTTGAAGCTGGTCTGAAATTTCCTTCAGCGTTGGAGGTGAACGGTTGTCGTCGAACATCGCAACCACTTGCTCCATTCGTTTTTGCTGCTTCTTCGACATGTTTGTTTCGCCCGAGTCGGCGGCGATCATCTTTCCAAGTCGAATCAGTCGCCCGTCATCGACCAACGCCTGCAGGGCAATTCGGATCAATGGCGACGAACCAAAACTGTCAAGCTGACGGATCACGGATTCTTCTACAGACCATGCGTCAACAGTTTCTTCCGCTCGCTTTTTCAGCATCTCAACCACATGCCGCTGAATATTGTTCACGGCAACCGTTGATATCAGGTGATTCGATTTCGGCAACTGCGAAACAGCGCCCATTGCGATGGCTTCTTCGACACAGCTTTCAAAATCTTCTGCGGCAATTCCAAGTTGCAGTTCAGACCATTCAGGCGTTGGTTGAACCTCGCCCAGAAACTCAACCCACGCGATGAGTCGTTCAGTCGCGTTTGCCATGGCGATTTTTTCGCCGAGCGAAATCAGCTTTCGCGTGCGTTTGGTGGATCCATCGGCCACGGCCAGAACGGTCGCTCCACCCACCGTTCCCACAGGGTAGGGCAAACGAAACAGACACTTCTGGCCGAACGTAGCGACCACTGGCGAATCTGTTTCGACAACAACAACCGCCGACTGTCCGGGTTGAAGTCGGCGGGTTCCGGTGATGCGAGCGGCATGAGCCGACGCGGCAATATGAAGCTGCAACGTTGCGGGACACTTAATTTCCGGAGCATCCCGAAACGTGCGAATCTCCATCAACACGAATTGTGATCTGCGGAACACGCCTGGTTGAATCAGCTCGTCGCCGCGCTCGACATCGCTGACCGAAACTCCCGTCACGTTGAGCGCAGTCCGATAGCCAACTCGAGAATCATCAACCGCTTCTCCGTGCACTTCGATTTCTCGCACCCGAACCATGGTGCCCGAATTCGCAAGTTCAAGGTTGTCTCCCGTCTTCAGCATCCCGCTCCACACAGTTCCCGCAATCACGCAGCCGCGCCCCGGCATGCTGAAGACTCGATCCACCGGCATTCGAAAAAACTGCCCTGACGGCCGAACTTCAATCGTGTCTGCAATTTCGCACAACAATGTTTTCAGTTCGCTGATACCGACTTTAGTCACCGAAGACACGGGAACCATGGGCACGTTCTGGAAGCCGAAGTCGTCCAGAAACACTTCCAGTTCTTCAGCAAGTTCCGCGCGGACGGCGTCAGTAACAAGATCAATTCTCGACTGCACCACAACCAGTCTCTGCACACCCAGCATCGAAAGAATGGCGGCGTGCTCCAGAGTTTGTTCCTGAATTCCCTGATCGCATGCGACAACCAACAAACCAACGTCAATGCCCGACACGCCTGCCAGAAGATTGCCGATATATTTCTGATGTCCTGGAGCATCAATCAGTGCAAACTGATGGCCACCTTCTTTGAATGAGGCAAACCCCAGGTCAATCGTGATTCCTCGACGCTTTTCTTCCGGGTGAGTATCGGTGTCCACGCCGGTGAGCGCCGCCACCAGCGAAGTTTTTCCGTGGTCGATGTGACCAATCACTCCAACAATTGTATAACTCATAACACTCGTCGAGTTCCGAAGAAACAGCAACACATTTGAAATCGCGGACGCAGCCGACACACACCTTGGCCTGCAATATCCAATTTCAAGTAACGTTTGTCCAATGACGAACATTGACCGAATACAGATCTGAACTTCCCATTGAGACAGACGATCATGATCTTTGGCATTGGTACGGTTGTTGTGGATGAAGTTGTGGAACTGCCCAAGTTTCCCGCCGCCGATACGAAGATTGAGATCACTCGACACTGGAAACAAGTGGGCGGACCAGTCCCTGTTGCCCTGTCGACGGCTGCATTTTACGGTTCAAAGACTGCGTTTATGGGACGCTGGGGAAACGATCAGGCCGGACATTTTATCCAGTCAACTTTGCACGAACGAAGTATCGACGTTTCAAGCAGTCACATGTCTGACGATTGGACCAGTGGTTTTGCTCACGTGTGGATCGACCGCTCAACTGGGGAACGAACGATTGCGTTTTCAAGAGGATCGCTGCAAATTCCGGTTGCTGACGACGTCGCGGCAAACGTTCTTGACAACTGCGAAATTCTGCATCTTGATGGCTGGGCTTCAAGTGCTGCCATGAGAGCGGCTGAAATCGTCAAAATGAACGGCGGCATGGTTGTTCTGGACGCGGGATCGGTGAAGCCCGGTCTGAGCGATCTGCTGCCATTGGTGGACGTGCTGATCGCATCCGGGCTGTTCCGAAGAAGTCAGTTTGGACACGAAGATGTCGAGCCATGTGAGTTACTATCGCTGGGGCCAGCCGACGTAATCACAACCAGCGGCGCAGAAGGAGCATCGTGGATTCTTGCCGATGAAGTTCTCCATTCGCCTGCGATGAAGATTGCGGCGATCGACACTAACGGAGCAGGAGATATCTTTTCAGGAGCGATCCTGCATGGGCTGGCCAACAAATGGGACCGACAGGTCAGTCTGAACTTTGCCAATGCTGTCGCCGGTTATTCGTGCACTCAACATGGAAACTATCA
>CALFSX010000073.1 GCA_937916515.1 uncultured Planctomycetaceae bacterium
CCCCCCAGCGTGGCTTAGCGTCAATTTCCAGCGCGACGACTTCCAGCGCGACGACCAGGCCAATCCAGAATCCAATGGATACTGCGATCATTGGGATGTTCGTCATCGGAACGCTCGGCACAATCCTGACGCCGCGCGGGATCATGACCCTCCGCGACTCATTGATACTGACATTCCCTGCGTCATTCTCGCACGCCATGCATTATGTTGAAACACCCTGGACTGGCTTGCTGTTTACTGGTGCGTGGCGATCCAGCGAATGGTGTTTCATCATCATGTGGTGCTTCGCTACCGTAAGTCGAATTGCAGTGCGACAAAACCAAGGCCGCTCGCTCAGTAAACCGCCACTTAGACAACTTACCGGATGGCTGCTGCCATTGCTGGCCGTAGTACTATGCCGACGCAACATCCCCGTCTGCTCGCTCTGGCTGTTTCTGCAGACAATCAGCAATGCAAAATTCGCCACTAACCTGACGCCTTCCGGCCAGGCAAGAAAGCATTCGGTCTGGCACGGCGGGCTGGCAGCGTCCCTGTTGTTGCTGATGTTATGCGACGCCACAGGGCAGGGGGCGAAACCGTTTCATCGACTAGGCTGGGGCATCGCCCCTGAAATCGATCCGCGACTACTGGACCTGGAACCAAAGCAGGGATCAGACGAATTCGTATCGGCATGGTCAGCCGATCGAAAGTCGACAGGCATGGTTGCCTGGCTATATCCATCAATCAAACTCATTGATCATCCGCAACGAGCACTTCTGGGCGGTCGAACAAACCTACACGATGGGCTTATTGCAGACTTTCTGGGGGCACATCGAGCTCGGTATCGTCGTGACGATGGCACATGGGGAGGATGGGTTAACACGCTGGCGAACTGGAAGGCAACAATCGTTTTTGTCCCCGTCGAAATGGAACAGTTAAACCGAAGCCTTCAAAAAACAACATGGAGACCGCTGGACCTGGACTCGCCGACCGTTCCGTTTGTCTCTACAGAAGACCTGCGTTATGCGCAGGTGATTCTGGACACCATGCAACAGGAACGCTTCGTTGAAACAGGCCCATGGGCACCGAGTATCGACGTGTATGATGGACGCGGCTGGCGATTCGACATCGTCGAAGCTCTGGGCGGACCAATGGCCCCATCACCCGCGATTCTACAATCACAAAAATTTCGTTCCATGAATTCTCCGCTCGCCGCGCTTCGAGCGTTGCTGCCGCTAAGACATGGCCGTCAACATCAGTCACTTCGCCATGAATTCCAAAAGTGCCAGATTGAACTGGCAAATCAGGAATGGACAACATTCGGAAACACAACACGCTTTCGTCAACAGGTTGTCCATGAACTCAACACAACAGAAAACGTATACAGCGAATTGACAAATGCCACATCAACCAGCGTTAAGAATGCTGAAACGGTCGAAATGCAGACCGCAGTCAATCTGTATATTGCAGGAGATCTTGAATCCGCAATCGCTGCACTTCCAAACAACGATGATGAAGCAACATATGCGATTGCGATGATCCAGCTTGAACTTGGCGAATCCACTAAGGCAAAGGCCAATTTTCAGAGGCTGATTGACAGCACACAAAATCAAAACCTCAACATCGCCTCAAAATACTGGGGCGACCAGATTGACTGATCTAAATTCGGCATATGGACAGGAGCGAAAATCAGTGACCACCGCAACGAACGTCTTAAAGTGGACGCGAGTCTTCGCAGTTGCGATGCCAGTATGCGCACTGTTAATTCTTGTCTACTCAACGTGGGTGTCGTCGTCGGTTCAAAACCGACTTCCGGCAAAACCACTTGTAATGAGCACTTCAACACGAAACACGCAACAGAGGTGTCAGGATTGCCATTCAGACATCACGGATAATTATCATACGGCACCTCACGCAAGAACGTTAACTCGGGCTGACACCCCGTCAAACGTAAGCGATTTCGACAACAAGACATTTCACAACAACGCAGCTAACACGGACATTCACTTAAAAGTCACGAACGGTCACCTCAACATCACAACGCAGGGCTACACTCGCCCTGTTTCTGCGACCTGGATCTTTGGCTCCGGCACTCACGCCAAAACACCACTTATCACCTGGCTAAATGAAGACGGCAAAACGTCCGGCATTGAACACATTGTCAGCTGGTATGCAGACGGAGAGCTTGGTGTAACGCTGGGCATGGATGAGCACCTTGACTCCGAGGGCATTGGCTGTTTGGGTGGCCCTCGCACAGCGGCAGAAACCATCAACTGTTTTGGCTGCCATTCGTCGTACGTTCCCGTTGAGAATGGTCGCCTGGTTTTGGACAAACTGGAACCAAACATAGGCTGCTCTCGCTGCCACCTCAATACTCGTCAACATGTGGAAAATATGGACGCGGGCCATGCTTCAACAATGGAACGATTCTCTGAATTGACTCCCACTGAATCGATCGATCGCTGTGGAGAATGCCACCGGCGAGCCGAAGAACTGGGAGGCGAAATCCTACCCGAAGACACAATGATTACTCGCTTCGCATCTGTGGGGCTAACGCAAAGCAAATGTTTTGTTAATCAGGCCGAGGTAATGGTTGGCCCCGACACCGTAGCAAGACTGGACTGCACAAACTGCCATAACCCGCATCGCCCAACATCGCGCAACTGGCAGGACCACACGGCACAATGTCTAAAATGCCACGACGCTGAACACGATCGCGCCGTCGATTGCCCAACAGCCAAACGAAACTCCAACTGCCTTGAATGTCATATGCCCTCCGTACCGGCAAACAAACATCTAAGCTTTACCGACCATTGGATCCGCGTTCGACCAGCCACCAAATAGCCAAACAACTTAGGTGTAAACCAACAGTTGACGACAATATTTTTCCCCGGCAGTTTCTTCCTCGAAATCGCGACTGGCAGTGCCAACTAACAAACGACGAACAGACCATTCCGACACACACGTCAGCCGATAGCAGGTCTTCGATTCAGAAGACCGCATCGACAACAATTTGCTAATTGCTATCTGCGGCCTGAACCGGACTGCGGACAGCTGAACCACTAAAATCGTCGTTGGAAGTGTAAGTGTATTTGATCAGTTCGCCGCCCGGTGACTCCGTAAGAAGAGGCGGCTGATTGGCCCGAGGCACTGACAGATACTGCACAGTTCGGGCTTCAACTGGCCGCCCCAGATCATCGGCCTTCGTCACCAGGAATCCGTCAGCGGTGAAGCTTTGCTGCTTGTCTGCGTAATGGCGTGTCCAGCCGAGTTTTGTTCCGACGGAACTATAGCGATATTCGTCTCGCCACGTTTTTGACGTTGAAATCAGCGGATCGCTGTAGTTACCGCCATTCGCAAAGTCCGTGTACTGCACAGACTGAATGCGTCCCTGATCGTCATAGACTCGTTTTTCGTTTTCCGGACAAAAGAACGAAATGATTGATGGGGCAGAAAAGTATTCGCCGTTGTTTGCAAAAACACCGATATCGACTCGGCTGGATTCCATTTTTGAACCGCGACGGACAGGCCGACGTTCGTGGTGCTTAACGGAAATCGTCGCCACCGAACCTTGCGGATCGTCCAGGTGAATATCAACCTTACCTGGATCTCCCTGCAGCACAGCCCAATGCCACGTTAGTTTTCGACGATTCACATCCACACTTCCCGCGACACTAACCGTGATCGACTTCACCTGGTCTGTGGAGCGAAACACGCGAGCAATCGAAACGGCAGAGCTGTACAAAACTTCTCGTGCAACGCCTTCGAAGTAATCCTTTCCAACGACGCCCTCGGATTCCTTAACAACTGCCATCACGGCAATCGGAGGCACGTCCTGTGCCTTCATATCGTGAGCCATGCGGACCATCCGCTCAACATCCAGGCCGTTGTCACTAAACACAACGGGATGTGCCGCTCCGCTTAAATAGTCTTCATCGCTGTTAATATGTTTCAGGCTTCGCCGCATAATCATCTGCAGGCACGGACTTACAATCCGGTTGGATTCCAGTTGCCGCAACACTTCCGGACGAAACGCGGCGAGCGTCGCGGCTAACGCATCCAGAAACGGCTTGTCGGAATAAGACGACCCCTGAGAAATCACAACCAAAGGCGTGTTAACAGGATACACATCGCCGAAGCCACCTTTCCCGTTAAGGCCTGCGTCATAGTCTTTGTGCTCTGGATAAACGTAAATGTGATTATTGAAATACTGATGCAGCAGTTGAGCCGTCGCTTTGCCATCAGAAAGGGCAAGGCGAGGTTGGCTTCTCCAGTAGGCGTTGCCAACCATAGCGGTTGAGGAATTTCCCAACGTTGTACATGAAAATTCAAATCGATGCTGCAAGCCGTTGTCGAGCCCTTCCGCCTTCGCCGCCGCGGAATACTCAGTCCGCCGCAGCTGCGGAAAACGTTTCCAATTCATATCTGAATGATGTCGGTCATGGTTATCGTAAAGCACAGTCGCCAACCCGACTGCCGTACCTTCTTTCTGCCATTCATTCAGCAGCAGGTCAACCGAATCGTTGCCGATTGCAATGGGCTGCGATATTGTTTTTTCCTTCGACTGCGGAACTTCGACATGAAAGCGTTCAGCATTCGGCAGCCATGTTGAGCTCCCTTCATCCACGGTTAGAACGCCATCTTGTATCTGGCTGGACGGATGAATTGGCAACTGCGGGGGTGAATAGGGAACGGCAGCCAGTTCCAATAGAGATTTCCATTTCGGATGTTGGTGGAGGCTTTGCAGATCATCATCATTTGCGATGTGGCGAACATCTGTAAATCCGTTTTCAATCGATTGCTGCAAATGATCGATAGCTAGGGCTGCTTTTCCAAGCTGGGCTTCCGCACAGGCAAGGTTAAACAAACTGGCAGGATCGTGGGGATTCAGCTTTAGACACTGCAGCCCCAATTGTTCCGCCAGTTTCAGATTTCCACTGGCAAATGCAGCCGTCACCTGCGGTCGCAACACGCTTAGCTCGCCCTGAATTCGTGGAATTTCGAACACGGACACTCGAGCGGAATCCGCACCGTGACGGCTTTCCATGCGGCAAACAGCAACCGCCGTCAATCCCGTGACAAAGACCGCCATAAACACGGCAAGCAGTTTACTGAACTTCGTCATTTGAACCATGACAGAAACTTCTGTTGTTGATTGTTTGTCCGCACGCACAAAACGCCCAGCGGCCACAACAATGGCCGCTGCAATTTCCACTGGTACTCGAAGCGTCATTCCGTCAACTTCACGCTATTCTTCATCGGCGATTCCCAGCGTTTTCATGCGACGGTAAAGTTTTGGGCGTGTCATTCCCAGTCGCCGAGCGGCTTCAGCTTTGTTGTTTCGGCAGGTAGACAGCGTCTTTTGGATGACGTCAATTTCGAATCGTTGCAGAATACCATCCAACGATTGTTCTGTGGCTTCCGGCAGTCCGGGCAACTGTTGCGCATCCATCCCCACGTTGAACGAAAAAGGCAAGTCCTGTTCCGACAGTTCCCGATCAAAACTATTCTGGCACGCTTCGGCAATCACGCCTTGAAGCTCTCGAACGTTGCCCGGCCAACGATAAAACTGCAAAGCGTCCAATGCTTCCGAAGAAATCGCTTCTGCTGACGTTTCCAGATTCCGCTGGCAATCCTGAATAAAGTGCTGAACCAGCAACTTAATATCATCTCCACGCTCGTGAAGCGGCGGCAATTGAATTTCGACAGAACAAAAAAGCCGGTTAAAATCGGGCATAACCCAGCCTTCCTCGACGGATTTCGCAAGAGACGTTTCACTGGTGGAAACAAGTCGAATGCCGAGTGCTTCTTCTGTGAGATTTTCAAGGATCCATTGTTGCACCTCACGCGGGCACCGATCGCCTTCAACCAACACCAACGTGCCAGCCACCTGGTGCGAAGCTTTCTTCTGACTTGCGGCAAGGCGACGAATCACTCGCAGGGAGTCTCTGACCTGTTCAGTCGTAAGCAGACGGCAATCCAGTGGCACAAGGCTGGATTCGTTTTCATTTCCGGCCACATGAATCAGCTTCGCCAGATGCCGGCGACCGCTTCCGGACGGCCCAACAATGCTGAAGCCGCAAGCGGCGTTCTTCAGAAGTTCTGCCTGTTGCAGGGCGACTTTTATCTGAGAACATCGACCAAGAAACGAGTGGTCCGAAAAACGTCTGCGGAACTCGATCCTGAGAGCCGTGATTTCCGCATGCAGCTTCTGCGACATCGACGCCCCAAGCCCCTTGCCAACGGCAGACGTCTCGCTGGTGACCACAATACGTGCGACACCGCCTTCGCCATCAAGCACTGGCACAAATGTCAAACGCACGTTGACAGATGAACCATTTTTACGCGGCAGCACAGTGTTAATGCTCTGCAATTGCCCATCGGCGACTTCAATCGAAGGGCTTAATGCAGACGTCAGTAAGTCGATGGGAGTCGCGTTTGCTGGAACCGGCGAACTGCACACAAGCCCTTCAACGTCCTCCGCATCAAAACCCGTTTGCAGGTGCATTCCAGCACTAAAAAAACGAAGACGCCGTTCGCCGTCAAGCACGCAAATCGCCGAATGAGATTCAGCCAGCGCTGCGTCCAGCAAATTGCGTTTTCGACGAGTGGCCATAACAGATCTTCCGCAAATTCTTTACAAGGGCTTCGCCCTTGACCCAGTGGCGTGGCACGCAGAAACACGTGGAACGCTCGAACCGCCGAGCCGCACCGTTGTCGCTACGACCAACATGCGCACTGTGCGAGCATCTTTTCAAGTAAGACTCTAACGAGGCAACGCCTCAGACCATTCGAGCGGCCGCTCGGAAACGCTCCGCTGTCGCTCTTAAAAACTGACTCAATGTGAACTTGTACGCTGCAACAAGATGTCTAATATTTTCAGCCGTTAATTGCCGCCATCACGTCATCCAGCTCTTCATCGTCGCGTTCCGACAATTCGTTGCTGCCAAGGTTGGACAGTATTGGATTCGGAATCGCTCGAATCAATAACACACAGGCCACAAACACACACGCGGGCAGCAGCTTCAAAGAACCACCAACTGAAAAGGCGATTTGCAGGCATTCGATCGCCAAAATCACAACGGTGGTCGTGCAAAACGACACGCAGAAAATGCGAGAACGAACTAAATCCGTTGCTGAATCGCGAAAGTGTTCACCAACAACGGCGTTAGTTGCGCACAAGGTCGCACCGCTGGCGATTCCTGTCACAAACAGGCATACCGATAGCAGCAGCGAGTCAACGCCAGCGACGACCGGAACGATGCTGAAAACAAAACCCAACAACAGAAACGGCAACAACCCAACGGAGTAGCCCGCGTTCGGGGCGACGGTGATCATCAAAAAGTAACCTGCCGCAATCCCAATACTCAAAGCAACAAGTGCTCCGCCTTCAACAGCAGCACTGCCAGATTCCATCCAGGGCCAAAGGCAATAAATCAGTGCCAGCCAACCAGACACGTTCAGCAGCACGCCGTGACGAAATGACGTCGGCGTAACCGGCTTCGCTCCACCGCAGCAGCCGGACTCGCCAGAATCCGATTCACACGATGAATCTTCAGCGGAATGAACATCGTGCCCTTCTTCGTGAACACCTTCGTGAACATGTGATTCACAGGGAACCGCACCTGCTTCAGCCGTCAATTGCGAAGGAGCACACGCCAGTTCGGATCGAGCCGGAATCGCGACAACTCCCACACAAACAAGGCTGACAAGCCCAACCAGCAGACCAACATAAATTGCCAACGAAAAATTCAGTCCGGCGATCAGCATCGATACGCTAATTCCGACAGCAAACGCAGTCGACCAACACCGCATTGCTTTCCATCGCACCACATTGGAAGTCGAAAGCCGAGCCAGCTCACTCACGGTGGAGAAGTTGGTGCCAAAGCCAAGCCCAATAATCACGGCGGCGACAACGCTGAATTCCGGACCTGAATTCCAAAGCAACACGCCAAAGCCCGCAGCCAGGCTGATGACAGAAAAACACGTCGCCGTTCGAATTCCACAACGTGAATCCAGCAAGCGATCGACAGCAACTCCCGCAGCTGCCCCAATAAAGAAACTGGCCAATGCAAGGGCGACGGCCGAAAACGAATCGGTCGCCAGGACGTCGGGCGAGCGACCTTGACTCAACGATGCCGCCATAACCAGGGAAAACCCGAATCCCTGCAGAAAACGAATCGACACGCTGAGCGCATACAGTGTCCAATCCACTCGAATAATGGACGCAGGAAGAGGTCTTGAAACAATGTCGGACATGGCCAGAACGCGTTATTGTTAATAGATGAAAGCCCGCAAAACCGGTTGTTGCTCAACACAGAAAACAGATGTCGAACTTCAACCAACACTGCCGTTTGGAACAAACAGCAGCATTCGTGCTGAAAACGTCATCGAACTGCAAGTGGCAGCGTCAGTCGCAGGCGAAATTTCAGCCAGCAAGTTTTATTGTAGTCAACTGGACTCTGGATTACGCGGATCGGACACTTTTCCAGCAAGCCGAATGATTGTTTCGCACAGGAAAGACAAAAGTCGTTATCCAGCACGCTTGTTTCGATCTGCCGCCGAAAGCCTGGCGGATGTAACGTGCGACTGCCACAGTGATGCGAAATGCCTATTGTCGGGCGATGTCGCTGAATTGCTGCCAGGGAAGACTGACTTGGCCAATGACTTTTGAAGTCCCCAATTACCGCAGTCAAACACGCAAAACACGGCAGTGAATTGGCTGGACCCCGCTAGATTTGGCTCAACCGCAGCCTGTTCGCATCTACCTACTGTTCGATTTTCCCACCAAAACCAGCAGCAACGTTTCCAACGGCAAGGAAAATCTGTGGAAAACCCGTTTTGTGTGGCGAGGGATTCATTCGTACCATGAAACTCTTTATCATTCGAAACGCCTCTGCAAATGCTCTGGCGGACCAGCCTGGTTCGGCCTGAGAATTCATTAAGCCATATTTTTAACGAATCATTCGGTCCTGTGTGCGAAAACCAAGTTCCAAAGACTACCACGACTGATGAAGCCGATGATCGGCTTGCTCGGTGCGAGCAACGAATCGGATATCAGTTCAAAGATCAAAGCTTGCTGAAACGCAGCTTGACTCACAGCTCGTGCGCGGGAACCCGGCTTGAATGCAATGAACGAATGGAGTTTCTGGGCGACGCCGTGTTAGGCATGGTTATTTGCGAATTCCTGTACAACAACTTTCCTGAGCGTCGAGAAGGTCAGCTTACTCAGCAGAAGTCTCACCTGGTCAGCCGTTCCGTTTGCGCTGTCGTTGGAGCTCGCCTTGGCGTTGAAGAACTGATTTTTGTGGGTAAGGGATTGCAGTCTATTCCGGATTCACTGAAGGCGGCGCTGATTGAATCCATTATTGCCGGGATTTATCTGGATGGCGGCTACGAACCAGCTCAACAGTTCATTCTAACTGCTTTCCAGCCGGAACTGGACAACTGCGAAGAACTGGACACCGACAATTACAAAAGCCTGCTGCAGGAAGAAACACAGAAAGTCGGCAAGCTGACTCCCAGCTACGTCATTGTGGACCATCGTGGCCCCGACCATGCTCGCGAATTTCTGGTAGCCGTCGAAATTGGAGAACGCAGGTTTGAACCAGCCTGGGGAAAAAGCAAAAAAGAAGCCGAACAAAAAGCGGCCATGATTGCAATGAACGTCATCAATGATGACCAGGCAAATAACGATAACGAAGTCGAAAGATCAGGTGCCCTGGCAAGTGGCACAAGTAATCCGACTGAATAAGAAAACTCAATTAGCAACGCACAAACCTGCAGCTCAGCATTCCGAATGACTTATACTTGAGCCCCCAGATCACTCGTACAAAACGAAGGAATGCGGGTTTCCCATATTCTGCGGAAGCGGCCTGGACATCCCATTTGCCTCTGGCGACGTTCAAAATAGATTTGCTGAACATCGGCCACGGGATTACAACACTGAAAGCAGCTTCTTCAGCGGACATATCATAAGGATATCCTGATGCATCGAAGGTATGGAGTTTCGATTTCGAACATTGTTCTTCCGACAGATTTTTCACATGGCAGCGAAGTAACGTTTGCTCATGCGTTGCGAATTGTTTTGGGCACAAAGGGACAACTGGAAATCCTGCATGTCGATCGCGAACAAAAGCGAGTCGATTGGGACAGCTATCCAGGAATTCGCGAAACGCTTTGCCGTTGGAATGTTCTTCCACCGGATGCTCAGCGCAGCGATGTCGGAAAACTTGGCGTTCATATTTCGAAGTCAGCCGCCAAGGGCGTCGAAACCGCAGCCGCAGTGCTGGAACATCTGGAACGCCGTGACGCAGATCTTGTGATCATGGCAACTCATCGCAGAGAAGGCATCGACCGGTGGCTGCACGGCAATCTGGCGCAGAACATTTCCAATCGCGCGCAAGCCGCTGCGTTATTTATCCCTTATGACGTGGATGGCTTTGTTGACCTGGCAACAGGTGAGGTCTCGTTGAAGAGCATTCTGATTCCGATCGATTCTCGCCCGAACCCACAATCAGCCGTGGACGCAGTGGCCGCACTGGTCGAAGCGATCGCGCCGAACTCCGTGGAAATCACACTACTGCATATTGGTGATCCCGCTCAAATGCCAGCGCCGACGTTACCAACCAGCGAAAAATGCAATTGGATTTGGGAAAATCGCGTCGGCAACGTGGTAGATTCGATTGGCGAATACGCCTCAGAAAATGACAGCGACCTGATCGTCATGACAACTGACGGACGCGACGGTTTTTTGGACGCCATTCGTGGCACCACAACCGAACGCGTATTACATCGAGCCGCCTGCCCAATGCTGTCCGTACACGTTTCGGACGACTAGTATCGAGCAACTGTGTTCGAGTAACATTCATCACAGCAAGTTCAGCGTGAGCCCGTTTCGTTGGCTCGCGCCGATTGCTGACATGCTATCCTGAAGCGGCTGTCGCAGGCTTCTGTAAATCACTCAAACTGCTACAGTTGAACTAGGCCGTAACGGTATCGATCGGTCGCTCCCACAAACCAGACATCCATTGAAAGGCCGAAAAATGGTCTGCAGTCATCTAAAAGAGCTCTATCAGCTGTGCGAATCAAACCAAATTCGCATTGGAAGTTCCGACCTGGTCCGCATCATCTGCAAGCAGTGCGAAAAGACGGAAACCTGTCCGTCTGTGCTTATGGACGAATACGACGCTCACGAATCAACAAACACTGATCAGGCTGCTCCAACCAAGCACGCTGATATCGCTAAGCCGTCGTAGCACAAGCCAACTTTATTGGCACCTCTTCAGCCAACGAAGCCTGAATCTGCCCGCTTCGTGGCTGGATGGAGGACTCCGTACATAACTTATGGCCACATTGACGTCTGGCGTGCCAATCCACACACGTTTCTCAATCGGCGTAACCGGGACAGGCGTCAGAATCGGGTTAGGTAGGGGTTTTCTTAAGTTTCACCCCAAATTTCGTCGAGCGCTACTGATACGTCAATGAAAGCCGGAGCTAAGCGTCTGTTGCTGGATTTTTCGGGTAATTCGACGTTCCAACCAGGATTCCGGGCCGGATTCGTGTCAGCACTAATCGTGATCATCGCGCCAGAACCCACGTGACCTTCGCAACCCGCATGCCATTGAAAACAAACAACTTGCATCTAGCCCGTTGACATTTAGAATTGCGCAAGCTGGAGGAAATGCGCTGACCTTGATAGCCGGAGGCTAGAATCGTTGTGTTGGTCAGTGGTTGAGTTGGTACTGCAGGACCAAACTCTTAACCGTTGCGAACATTAAGTGGAACACTCTCTGGAGTCTGTGGGAACATGGCCAAAAAGTACTTGACGCTGGACGAAGCCGCTGAGCGACTTGGGATCGATACCGACCGCCTTCAGCAGCTTCGCGAAGATGGCAAAATCCGAGGATTCGCTGACCGAGGAAGTTGGAAGTTCCGCGAACAGGATGTCGAAGAATTCGCTCGCAGTCTGGAAGCAGACTCGTCTCCCGACATTCCAATCATCACTGCCGAAGACGCACTTGGCAAACTTGGCAAACTTGGCTTAGACAGCGAAGACAGCGGCGTTCGTATCGACTTTGACGATTCATTCTTCGAAGACGAGGAAGACGAAAGCAGCACACCGCCCGAAGTCAGCGTCGTTTCAGACAGTGATGACCTGGAACTGGTCGAAGTTGACGAAGACGACGATTTCGACTTCGAGTTTGTTGATGACGACGACGAAGTGGAGATGGCAGTCGAAGTTGATGACGCAGAGCTGGAAGAAGTTGAAGAGCTTGAAGCTGACGTTGAAGAGCAAATGCTTGTTGAAGTTGATGACAACGACGACGATGCATTCGAATTTTTGATGGAAGATGACGAAGAAGTCGAATTGGTTGAAAAGTCCGCCGCAGGCGCCATCGACCTGAACGCTTCTGACAGCGACGTTCGTCTGGCCTTTGATGACAGCTTCTTCGATTCCGACACGAACCTGCAAAATTCTGACAGCGACGTGCAGCTTGCCGGCGATTCCAAACTGACACTGGACGCTGAAGCTGAAGAAGACCTGAAAAGCACCAACGTGCTTGACTTTAACGAGTCTTCACGTGGCATGACAGATTCTGACAGCGACGTGCAGTTGGTAGGTGCCGACGTGGATTCCGACAGCGACATCACCATGGTCGGACCTGGTTCTGCCAGCGGAATTGATCGTTCCATGTCCGGCACAGATGCGGATATCAATCTGGCCGGCCTGGAAGAAGACAACGCGTCAAACGACAGTTCGCTGATTCTTTCCGGTTCGGAACTTGACGTTGATATTGAACTGGCCTCTTCTCTGTTCGCTGACGACAGTTCTGACGCTGCTGAATCAGATACCCCCAAAGCCGATACAAGTAGCGAAATTGATCTTTCCGGCGCAGACGAAGTGCCGTCGAGCGGTAGTTCTGTGCTGCTAAGCGGTCAGGATTCAGACTCAGACATCAAGCTTGTCGAAGCGGCCGCAGCTGACCTTTCTTCAGACGATTCTGTATTCGACGAATCAGATGAAAGCTCAATGCAGCTGACAGGGCTTGACGCTCAAAGCGACATTGATCTGGGGCTTTCGTTTGCAGACGATTCGACAGGCAGTTCTCAACAGCTTCAAGGAATCGACTCGGTCAGCGACGAAGACCTGTTTCTGTCTGATGCCGATGAAGAACAAGTAGACGATTCAGACGAGAGCCTGATGGTGCTGACCGGCATCGATTCTGAATACGACATCAACCTTGGAAATCGGCCGTCAGACGTTGTCGACGATTCTGAGCTGTTGTTGTCTGATTCAGACAGCGACGTGCGATTGACCGAGGAATCTCCGGACAGCTCGATTCTTGTGTCGGGAACTGATGCAGACTCAGATGTTATTGCCAGCAACCTGCTATCCGACGACGAATCCGGCATCTTCCTGGACGTAGATTCAGACAGCGACGTTCACCTGGTAGACTCACTGAATGTCGCTCAATCTGACAGCGACAGCGATGTCACTCTGAACTCCGTTGGTTCAGCCACGGAAAGCGATATCCGCCTGCTTGACAGCAATCGCGCATCCAACGACCTTGGTGCGACGATGGCCATGGAATTGCCTGAAGACAGCGATCTGAAGCTGATCGATTCCAGCACTTCCGCAGACAACGACGACAGCGGAATCAGCCTTGAATTCGACGAAGGCATGCTGACCTTCGATGCTGACGAAAGTGGTATCAGTCTTGAAATTGATGATAGCGGCATCAGCCTTGAAGCAGACGATTCCGGGATCTCGCTGGAAAGCCTCGACAGTGGCGCGCTTCTGGGCGACGACAGCGGAATCACTCTGGATGTCGGCGATTCTGGCATCAGCCTGGAAGCGGCCGACAGTGGAATTGCGTTGTTCGACGACGACAGCGGAATTTCCCTGGATGCAGACGACATGGGCCACACTCAGCCTATGAACGCGTTGGGTGGGGGCAAAGGCATCGACCTGGGCAAGTCCAACGCCAACACGATGGAAATGAACCTGCCGGAAGTCGGCGGCAACGACAGCGAATTCGAACTGGCCGGTCTTGATGACGACGATGACGACTTCGGAACAGACACCAGCGTATTGATGTTTGACGACGACGACGCTGGCGATGAGTTCAGCGTTGCCAGCCAGAAGGTCGTTGTAAACGATGACCTGGACGTCGCTGATTTTGACGCAGATGACGCCTTCGAAGATGATCTGGGAGACGACGGCTACGAAGACGACTTCGAAGAAGAGGAAATGGACGACGTCTGGGACGCCGAAGACGAAGATGAAGACGACGGCTTTGACACAGGCGAAAGCAAAGTTGGAGATTTTGTCGCACC
>CALFSX010000074.1 GCA_937916515.1 uncultured Planctomycetaceae bacterium
ATTTCAGACGCCATTGGCAACAACAAAGAATGGCTTCCCGGACACGCTGCTAGTGCTGCGTCACAGTTCAATCTTAGAGTAGTGGATCTTGTTAAAGATCCAGTGACACGGGGATCTTTAACAAGATCCACTCCGGCAAATCCTGACAATCGCTTCGCCCGTGGCTACTACCTACCGTCACTTCGTGACTGAAACGCATTCGGCATTAAAGCCTCTTCTCCATTTAAATCAGTTTTTTTGCTTTTAAAAATTCTTTACGGCGTTGGGCTTCGCCCTTGACCAAGTGCCGTGGTTGGCTGAAAGATGCAGGACGCTTGAATCGCCGAACCGCTCCGTCGTCGCTGCGACCAACATGCGCAGATCAAGCTCGCATCGATTCAGGTAAGAATCGAAGTCTCAAGAAGTGACGCAGACCAGTGCCTGGTTTACAACGCCTGCCACTGGCTGAAGTAACGCATGGGCCGATGGCTATCGTTCCAAAACGGCGACGACTTCCATATGTTCGGTCATTGGGAACATATTGAAAGGGCGTATTTCCCGGAGCTTGTATTCAGGAAATGCATCAACGTCGCGACGCAGCGTTTCCGGGTTGCAGCTGGAATACACCAGCGTTTGTGCGTTAACGGTGTTTAGCAACTGCACTGCTTCTGAATCCAGTCCTCGTCTGGGGGGATTGCAAATGGCTACGTCCCATTTGCCGTGAATCAGCTGTTGCGACGTTGGTGTCTGAGAATCATGCTGATGAAATTTCAGACCGGGAAGTCTGTTTAGTTCGGCTGCTCGGTTTCCGCAACGAATCGCGTCGGATGAAATTTCCAGTCCCAGACCGATTGTCAGCTCATCGGCGGCCGTCAGACTAAATGCTCCCACCCCACAGTAAAGTTCCAGCATTCGGCGTGCCCGGCGAGAGCGCAGCAGGTCTTTCACCGCCTGGTACAATTGCTGAGCGACCGGATACGATGTTTGAATGAACGACTGCGGTCCGTAATACAAAGTTCGTTCGCACATGGTGACTGGCAAAACGTCGCTTTCGGAAACGATGATTTCCTGCCTGCCTTGTATAACGGCAGCTCTCTGCGGTTGCACGTTGACGCTCATCACGGCAATGCTGTGCGATTGCTGAATGGTCGCAGCCAGCTTGCGAATACGATCGACTGCTTCCAGAGATCTTAAAACCCACTGTACCATTATTTGTTGGTGGCTGGGAGAATAAGTCAGCACCACAAACTTTAATTCGCCGGTGTTGAGTTCAACGTTAAATGGTGTGAGTTTGTATTCGCGAATCAACTGACGAATCTCAGCGGCAAAACGATTTATTTCAGGATGGTGCAGCGCACAATCATCAACGGCAATCAGCTGACGATTGGGGCCGTGGAATCCAATGACCGGAAAATCGGTTGAGCCGGAAATGGCCAGCTTGGCTCGAATACGATTTCCTTCAGGAGGCACTTCCGCAGGAAAATCGCAAATCTTCGCGGCGTCAGGAAACAGTTTCTGAAGTCGAACGCTTTTCGCATTCAGGGCCTGATCTGCCGCCATATCAAGCAGCGAACACGACCGACAAATGCCCGCGTTGAAGTGACGACAATACATGGCTTACAACTTCAAGGATCAATGTTACGGAAATACGTTTCAGACCGACAGGACGGTATCAGAAAATACCTGTGTCTTACGGCTGAACGAGCCGCAACGTGGCAGTTTGCAACAGTAAAGTATCAGCCGAATGTGGCCCATCGCTTCTTTTGCTGGTGTGATTGGTGTGACGTGCCGGAAATGGAAAGTGACCTGCAGGTGCGGAATACACTTACGGTGGCGATAAATGCAATCCACGTGATCCTGAGTCGCCAAATTTGACGAGACTTCGCCGTTGAAGCAGTCGACTAAACGTTGTTATAGACGTTCCCGGCTGATGGGAAGCGGTCCGCATCGTTCCCATCCCTCACTTCAGGTCCGTGTGGCTGCGAAAATCGCTGTAAGGGTTTTTACGCATACCCATCAGTTGAGGAAGTCGTTTGTTCTGGGCAGTTTCAGGCAAGTTGCTGGCGATGCGCACGATGACGTTTTCGTGAGGCGACGATGTGCAGGCAGGACTGTTGGTCTGGTGGAGCATTGCGTTCTTTCTGCTCGTGACGCACGGCTGCATTTCGAGAGTCGGCGACCTTACATCTCCGAGTGGTGAGCTCAGGCAACGGCGGCAAGTTGGCCAGAAAGATCCGTCACGCTGTTCTTGTAATGTTTTCAGCCAGACTCAGGTTCGAAACTCAACTGAAAGTTTTCCTCGGTGACGACCAGAAGACAATTTCTGCATTCTTCCATAACGGCCGGAGCCATGCTGACAGCCGCTCCGTTTGGGTTTGTGAAGCAGCGTCGAGTACTGCGGGTTCTGGGAACTCATGTTACTTTGCAGGAACCAATAAGAATTCAGGCCCAGAAAGACCTGGGGATTGAAATTCAGTTCCAAGCGGGTGGCAGTGCCAAGGTACTTCATCAGGCCGCCACTCGACCAGGAACATTTGATCTGTATGAACAGTGGTCGAATAGTATTCGTTTACTTTGGCAGGCAGGTGCCATTCAGCCAATTGAAACCCAACGGTTAGCATAATGGAATGAGATCAACGACCTGACTCGAACCGGAAAACTGATACCCCAGGCAAAAGTCGGCGCGGGCGACGCTCCTAATAAGCTTTTGTTTGTGCAGAATGACAACAGCATCGGTGCCAACGAAACAAAGCGAATCAGCTTTCTGCCTTATGTCCACAACGTGGACTCATTCGGCTACAACGCTGCGGTTGTTCCGCGGGGAACAGCCTACGACACAGAAAGCTGGAGTTGGTTGCTGGACCGAAAATTCAGCGGCAAGGTCGCTTTGGTGAATGAGCCAACAATCGGTTTGTTTGATGCGGTTCTGGCTGTCCAGGCGGCGGGATTGGCAACGTTTGAGGACATCGGCAATCTGACACGCTCGGAGATCGATCAGCTGTTTCGCATCCTTGTGGAACTGAGAAAGGACGGACACTTCCGAGGCGTCTGGAGCAGCGTGCCTCACTCGGTTGAATTGATGTCCCAAGGCGACGTGGCGATCGAAAGCATGTTTTCGCCAGCAGTCTTCGAGTTGAATGCGAAGGGGATTGACTGTGTTTACGCATCGCCCAAAGAAGGTTATCGCGCCTGGCATGGGGTGATGTGTCTGTCTTCAGCGACATCAGGAGCAAATCAGGACGCTGCATACGAGTACATGAATTGGTGGTTGTCCGGCTGGCCCGGTGCATTTATTGCAAGGCAGGGATATTACATTTCGAACCCGGAGCGTTCGCGCAAACTTCTTAGTGCTGACGAATGGGACTATTGGTATGACGGCAAACCAGCCCAAACAGATTTGAAGGGAACCAATGAAGATGTCGTTGTTAAACAGGGACAAACCAGAGACGGTGGTTCTTACGAAAAACGATTCAGCAATATTGCCGTTTGGAATACGGTGATGAACACCTACGAATATTCGCTATCCGGTTGGAATGAATTTTTGTCAACCGGATAAGCCACGGTCCAACTTGCACGTTTTGATTCCGGCGGAGCAGGGAAAAGTTTTATAGAGCGTTACTCGAAAAGATGCGAGTACGGAGCGAGGCATCATTAACGAGGCGACAACGGAGCGGTTCGGCGGTTTGAACGCCCGACGTTTTTCCAGGTCGCACGCCACTGGGGCAAGGGCGAAGCCCTTGTTGGGACGCTGTTTCAAAATCTAGAGATCGCACACCGCACGATTGGGCATTCGGGTGAATTCACTTCGAACAAGAATCTACTTTGGCTTTGCCGTGATAATTGCATTGCTGATGGCAATCGGAATTATCGGCTATAGCGGCACCACGCGATTGGATGGCACGTCTCAGGCGATGCAGCGTGTTAGTGATTTGAATGCTGTTGCTTTGGAAGTGGATCGTGACGTGCAGGAACTGCAAATGCGTGCAGCCAAGTACGTGATTTCAGGCCACGATTCTATGAGAGACAGCGTTTTGGATTTACACGCAAAACTAGTACTGCTGGTCAATAGCAGCATCACGAATCAATCCGATCCGGAGATGCTGTCGGTGTTCAGGAAAATATCGGACCACTTGCCGGAGTACAGAACACAATTCGATTCAGCGATAGAAGAACGTCAGATTCGCACCAGTCTTGTGCAGCAGCAACTACCAACGTTGTCTGACAGTATTGGGCGTCGACTTGGAGAACTTGAACAAATCGCGTTTCAGGAGAAACAAAGTCCGAAGGCACGCAATGCACTATTGCTTTGTAAAACGGCACTGTCTCGCGCGGAACAACGATTGCTGCGATACTATGTGGCGCCTGATTCAACGCTGGTGGATGGAGCGTTGGAAGACATTGATTCGGCATTAACACACTTGCAAACTTTGCAAGAATACGAACCAACGAAACAACTTTGTGCTCAAGTGCTGGTCGACATCCGGGAATTCGAACGAATCGGCATGAGAGCCGTGCAGGCAACTCGCGGCTATCTGTTTCTTGTGAACGTGGTGATGGCGGGGGAGGCTGCTGAGATTTCCTATTATTCTGATCGACTGCGGCGCATGTCAGAAAGTCGTCGCAGTGCCATTGCTTCAACGGTTCAGTCTACGGTTGATGGAGTGCGTCAACTAACCGGATATGGTATTGGAACATCATTGTTGCTGGCAGTATTTATTGCAGCTCGCCTTGTGATGTTGATTCTTCCGCCAATTCAATCCCTGACGTCCACATTCCAGCGACTTGCTTCTGGAGAAACGGTTGTTGCTATTCCTGAAGTGGAACGGAACGACGAAATTGGAGAAATGGCGAGAGCTGCACGAGTGTTTAGTGATCAGAATCGACAGCAGGTTCAATTGCTGGCCACGTCCGAAGAGCTTGGGCGGCAACTTACTGCCAATGCTGAAAATTTGGAAAAAACGAATGCTGACCTGAATAGTTTTGCCTACGTTGCATCTCACGATTTGAAGTCTCCTTTAAGAGCTATCCGACAGTTGGCCAGCTGGATTGAAGAAGATTCCGGCCACTTGCTTCCCGCCGATTCCCTAAAACATTTTCAAACAATCGAGGCCAGAGTGCATCGAATGGAAATGTTGTTGAACGATCTGCTGCAATACGCTCGCGTCGGAACAACTGAATCCGAGGCCGAACGTGTGAATTCGGCAACCCTGGTTGAGGATTTGGTGGGGCTTTGTGATAATCCTTTGAGAGTTCAAATCATTGTGAGTGGGAGCCTGCCAATCTTCGTGACGATCAGAACTCCTCTGGAACAGGTATTCAGAAACCTGATCAGTAACGCGATTAAGTACAACGACAAAGGAGATCGGGGAATTGTTCAGATTTCCTGCGAAAATGTTGATGATTCCTTTGTCTTCAAAGTGAAAGACAACGGTCCGGGGATTAGCCCACAACACCACGAACGTGTCTTTCAAATGTATCAACGCGTTGGCGATACGAATACTGAAGGGACAGGTATGGGACTGGCAATTGTTAAGAAGCAAGTAGAAAAACATGGCGGGCGTATTTCAGTCGAATCAAATGCAGATGCTGGAGTCACGTTCAGTTTTTCGTGGCCGGAAAGTTTTGCTGAAAGGGTGGCCGAGACATGACACCTGAACCAAGGGCAACTATTTTGATCGTGGACGACGACGAGGTCGATGTCGAGCTTGTTGTGCGTGGTCTCAGGAAACGTCAACTTAGTTTTGATGTGCATAGCGCAAATGATGGATGCAGCGCGCTCGCTTTAATTCGCTCACGCCTTTCCACAGTGTTCTGTGAGCGTTTGATTGTGCTGCTGGACCTGAACATGCCACGAATGAATGGCCACGAATTTCTGTCAGAAGTTCGCAGCGATTCAGCTCTTCAGCATATGTTGGTGTTTGTGCTCACAACATCCGATTTAAAATCAGACACTGACAAAGCCTACGATCGAAACGTGGCTGGCTATTTTGTGAAGTCAAACGTCAACGGACTACTGGACATTCTGGGCCCATTTGCTGACAACGTCCAGTTTCCTGTTTTAGCGTAGGTATGAACGACGCGCTGACGTGAACATGTACCATCAACGTTTCACACACTGGCCAATTGGCATAGCAAAAGCGGTATGGCGGTCGTGGCGTCGGAATTGATTTCCATTTTGTGCTGGACGTGTGACTGTGCCGGACGCGTGACTGTGCTGGACGTGTGACTGTGC
>CALFSX010000075.1 GCA_937916515.1 uncultured Planctomycetaceae bacterium
ACCGAAATCGTCGCCTGAAACAACTTCTCTGAACACAACATTTGACAGTAACTCACTGTGTCAGCGAATGCCCTGACTTACCCGCAATGCTTATCCTTTGGTGTGTAAGTCAAGTTAGGATTGCAACGCGAATGCTTCGTCTGGAAGCAGCTTGCGAAAGGAACTTGGCAGTTCCAGCTCGCATCCAATCTAGCTGGCCGGTGGAAAGTGTACTTTTGCGCAACAGGTCGGCGTAGTTCGCTGTGAAATACTCGTATCTGGCCGTTAACCGGCCAGGGCGGGCAATACACCACCTGGAAAGAGACAAACCAACGTCTAGACAGCGTAATATCGTATAAATGACTCAAAGTTTGGAGTGCCGCGACCGTGCCAGCAAAGCGAAGTCCGGTTAAATTTGTGCAGGCGGCACCGTACTCCGTTTGTTGAACGCCACTGAAACGCAGACAATTGTTACAGAGTCTTTTTGAGGTTTCAGATTTAGGGGACTATTATCAGCGAAGAACTGACCTTAAATTCGTATGCAAAACTGAACGTGTTTCTGGAGGTTCTGAAGAAACGCGAAGACGGTTTTCACGAGTTGGAAACCATAATGCTGCGGACGCAGTTTTGCGACAAGATGCATTTTCGTGCGCGTGCCGATCAGCTAACACTGCAGATTTCTGAGTTGTCTCGACCGGCCAGCTTGGCCAACTTTCCGCTGGATGAGTCAAACTTGATTTTGAAGGCGGCCGAAGCGCTGCGAGCTCACGCTCACACGAACTTAGGCGCAGAGATCACGATTCAAAAACGCATTCCGGCGGAAGCTGGGTTAGCGGGTGGTTCCAGCAATGCAGCCACAACTCTTCTGGCACTCAACGAACTTTGGCAACTGAAGCTGCCCACGGAAGAACTTCACTCAATCGCAGCAACACTGGGCAGTGACATCAACTTTTTTGTCGAAGACTGTCGAGCTGCGGTGTGCCGCGGACGAGGCGAACTGGTTGAACCTGTTGCTGTATCAGGAAGTTTCTACTTTGTCGCCCTGCGTCCAGCAACGGGCAACTCGACACCGGCTGTGTTTTCGCAATTGACGTTGCCGACAGTCCTTGCTTCCAGTTGCGATGTGCTGAAGGCATTGGAAACAGGTGACGTACGGCAACTGGATGAAACCGCGTTTAATCGGCTGACCGTTCCGGCGTCAGAAGTGAATTCGGAAATGAAATGTCTGATGTCCGATATCGCAGCAATGACGGGCCGCCGAGTGCACATGTCCGGCAGCGGTTCAACCTGCTTTTTGATCGCAAAATCCGAACGCGACGCTGAAGACCTTGTCACGCTGGTTGGCAGCAGTGGCTATGAAGTCATCGGCCTGCTGCGAGTCTAGTCGCAGCAAAGCGGCGTATCTGTATGGCAGAACAATACGTCAGAGCAATTCCGCCGGCAGCAATCGTTTAATTGATTTCCGCCTGTGGCTGACGGCAAAAACGGAAATGTTTCGTTTTCTGATGGCGATTGGCTATTCGCTGGCCGTTAAACGGTCATCCGTTGTTGGCGACATCTTGTCCTGTCCCAGTAACCGCTTGCCTTCGTCAAGAACGAACTGCGGATCCATAAATGGTTCGTAGCTGATGTCCTGCCAGCGAATCTTCCCGTTTCCGTCAATGATAAACGTACCGTGAAGCGGCTTGGATTCGAAGTCGTCAAAGCAGCGATAGGCTTTAAACGTTGTCAGATCGGCATCGGAAAGTAACGGGAACGAGAAGCCCTTGTCGAGATCTTTGTAAGCCAGATTCAGCACTTCCTGTTTGTCTGTGCTGATAGCCACAACTTCGAAGCCAGCTTCTGTGAACTTATCTGTCATCGGTGCGAACTTTTGCAATTGCTCAGCGCAATGCAAACAACCAGCTCCCAGATAGAAGATCACGACAACCGGTTTGCCTCGAAATTCGCTTAACGACTGACGATTGTTTTCTACGTTTGCCAATGACCAGTCTTTGGCGGCAACAGGCTGCCAATTCAGTGGGCCCAGTGAATCCAGCGGCGGACGAGCTCCGATATCGGCCAGAATGGTCGCGGGCTGTTTCCAGTCTTTGGGCAGCCCCAGAGCTTCTGCGATTGGTGTCAGGCGAGCGAATACGGGAACTGACATGTCGATTTCGGAAGACAGTTTCTGCAGAGCCTCAAACGCCTTCTTCGCGTCTTCTTTTTTGTCGGCGGCAAACAGTACTTCCACTTGAGCGGCCAGTGGTCGAACTTCGTTACCGTTGCTGCGAACATGATCGTTGATTTTCTTGACTGCGTCGTCCGTCTTTCCGGCCTTCACCATCAACATGACCTGTTCTTCCAGTGGAACTCCACCGGCTTTGTCCAGGTTAACTAAACCTTCTTCCAGCTTGTCTTCGCGAACCTGCAGACGCCCGTCGATTTCCTGAATGGCTTTTTCTATGTCGCGAATGCGGCTGCGGAACTTACCTTCCGCCGCACTTTTGGCTTTCGCAATTTCTTTGTCGTCCTTCTTGGCTTCTTTGGCTTCGGTCACTGCTTTTTCTGCTGCGGCTGTCTGCTTTTCTTTTTCCGCAGTCACCGTTGCTTCCAGCTTTGCCCGAATTTCGTTGGCCTTGGCGATGTCTCCCACGGCTGCGTAAGCACTGGCAATGTAACGCTGAGTTTTCAGGTCTTCCGCTTCGTTGCCGGTATCTTCCAGATAGGGGCTATTGGAAAGAGCGATGATCTGGTCATGCAGTTCGTAGGTTCTTAGCACGTCCAACAGTCTTTGCCGACCATATTTGTAGCTGCCTGACTTGCTGATATCGTTGTATTTGGGATGACGCGGCATGTCTGTCATGTTGCGTGCCAGATCGATAGCGTCTGAAACTCGCCCAATGTGGATCATGTTCCGAATACACCACTCATTGTTATGAGCGAAATTGTGAATCTGATCCGGCAGAACAAGATCCTTCATCATGTGAGCATGGTCAACTCGCGCCGAAGCTTCCTGCTGATAGACGGCGTCGTTATAGCGTTTCAACCGAGAATAAATGTGGCCCGGCATATGCCACATATGAGCGATTGCCGGGGCGGCCAGTCCGCAGCGAGCAGCGGATTCCAGTGCCAGTTCCGCTTTGCGAGTATCCCACAAGTGGATGCGATAGTGGTGAGCCGGGTGCAGCGGTTCTGCGTCAAGAATTTCCTGAATCAAGGCATCAATCGCCAGATAGCTGGTTGTGTCCAGTCCTTCTCTACGAGCTGACCACAGGAATTCGCAGATGAACGCCTTCACTTCAAGGTCGTCAGGAAACTCGATTGACAGGTCTTCCAGTTGAGTTAGATATTTTTCTGAACGCTTCTTCTTGTCTTCCGATGAATCGGCCTTGGCGTTGATGTACTTGTCGAACGAATCAATATAAAGCTGTTCCTGTCGAGAAGCAGTCTTCTTGCGTTCGACTGCTTCTTTGATAAAGCCTTGTGCTCGCTTTGTGTTCTTGCGGTTAGACATCGCCATGCCCCAGTACGCGATGGCGCAGTCCGGGTCCAGCATGGCGGCCTGACGGAACGAACGTTCTGATTCGAAGTACCAGAAACCGTGCAGCTGAGCGACTCCCTGGACGACAAACGCCTTAGCCTCTTCAGACTTTGACGTGGCGGGAAAGACCACCTTGCCAACGTCGGGCATTAGATAGGCCGCCTGGCGTGGTCCTTCGTTAAACACTTCGCCGTGAATGGAATGACCTTCCAGCAGCGGAGAATCTTCTGTTGGAGCTTCTTCTGCAGGCGCACTGTTTTCTGTTTTTGCCGGCTGATCTTTTGCCGCAGTCTCATCCGCAAACGAAGACGTTGCGGGAAACATGAAAAACGTGAACAAGACAAGCGAGGCGAGAAGGTGGGGTTGCATGGAGTTGGATGTCCAAAACAAATGACTGAGCAGGCAGGCGAGAGCATTATTGTGCCCGCAGAAGTGCTATTGGACAAGCGTCCTGTTTAAAAGTCGACGATTCTTTGCGGGAAGAACTGCTGCAAAGCGGACTGTAGGGGCTTACCTGAAAGAGATCCGCGCGGAGCGAGCAACATGATCGTTTCAAGATTCTCGAAGCAGCAACAGAACATACGCCGCGGTTAGACTTCTTAAAGCAGCGAACTTGCTCACGTTGAGTCCGGTTTTCAGAGCGACAACGGAGCGGCTCGGCGATTAGAACATTCCACGCTATTCCGCCATCCACGCCACCGGGGCAAGGGAAAGGGCAGCATGTCAGCGACCCATATCAGCCGCAGGGCGTTAGACCCGGTTTTCTTCCGTGATCCGCGGGAACCGGGACTAACGCCCTGCGGCTGATGGAGATATGGTGCTGTCCCGGTTGACTTCTTGAAGCAGAAAACATGTTCAGGTTGAGTCAAACTCTTGTAGCGACAACGGAGCGGCTCGGCGATTAGAACATCCCACGCTGTTCCGCCATCCACGCCACCGGGGCAAGGGCGAAGCCCTTGTTAGAATCATTCGTTCAGAACGCACATCTTCTGGAAATTCCGACAGGTCGGTCGAGTTGGTTGCGGGCCTCCTGCATTCGGCGTTACTCTTCCGGTTTATTGAAACTTCCGTACATCCGGCCTTTTCCGTTCGCTCCGCTCATGTCCCGAATATCTGACGCATTTCAAGTTGCCGCAACCGCTGGTCGAATGGCCTTTATGCCTTTTATCACGGCGGGCGATCCTTCTACGGAAACCACAGCCGCAGTGCTTAAGGGACTGGGCGATGCCAATGTCGATTTAATTGAACTCGGCTTCCCCTACAGCGATCCAATTGCAGACGGCCCCGTGATTCAGGCTTCTTATACAAGAGCATTGAATGCCGGAATTACGGTCGAAGCGATTTTTGACATGATGCAATCGTTGAAGGAAGAACGAATTCCGCCAACGCTGGCGATGGTTTCGTTCGCGATTATCTTTCGATACGGCACTGAAAAGTTCGTTGCCAGAGCGGCGGAAGTCGGCTTCAGCGGATTGATTGTTCCAGACTTGCCCGCCGACGAGGCTGTTGAAACAGCAGCTTTCGCCAGATCGAAGGGGCTTGATCTTGTGCAATTGATCGCTCCAACAACGACAGAAAAGCGGACGCAGGAAATTCTGGACGCTTCCGGCGGATTCGTGTATTGCGTGTCTGTCGCCGGGACCACGGGAGTTCGCAAGGAACTTCCCCCTGAACTGATTCAACAGTTGCGGAAACTGCGAACTTCCACAACATTGCCTCTGGCTGTCGGCTTTGGCATTAGCGGACCGGATCAAGTGGCCGCGTTGGAAGGCGTTGCAGATGGAGTGATTGTTGGTTCTGCCATCGTTCGCCTGATGGCAGAAGCTGATAGCCCGGAAGCCGCGTCTGTTGCCGTGCGAGATTTTTCAAAGAGCATGATGGCTGCTGTGACCGCGGTTAAGCCATCAAGTCGCTGACCACCAGTTAAAGCTGGTGGCTGGCTGCCGAAGACGGTCATAAGCCGCCTCTATCGCACGCTTTCCAGAAACGGAAGCACCGTGTTCAGCAGCCGAGGCGTTGCGGTCCAGTGCATCCCATGAGCGACGCCTTCAAAACGAACCCGCACCAGGTCTGCGTTTAATGCAAGCACATGGTCAGCATCGTCGTTGGTCAACATTCCTCCTGCAGCGACGTCCGCTTGAAGCAGCAGCGCTGGGCACTTCAGATTGCTGAAGACCTTATCAACGTCGAACCCTTCCAGCCAGTTTCCGTTTAACATGGGGCCAAACACGTTGGGGTCAAGCTTTTGCAGGCACGAGGCCGCGAATCGCAGTTGAGCTCCGTCACGGGTGGCCCCGATTCTGTGGCGAAGACTTTTCACCGGATCAAGAAACTGCGCGTCGCCAAGATCTTTGGCGATGCTTGCGACGCTGTCTGTACTGCCTGCGAAGGCAGACACGGCGGTGAAATAGTTCAGCATCGATGTGTCAGAAATCCGTTGCCCCATCGCGTGCAGGGGAGGATCTTCCATGACAATTGCGGCCACGGTGTCGTGAAGTTTTGCGGCTACTCCAGCTGCTGTCATGGCTCCCAGAGAATGCCCGTACAGAAATACCGGGCCATCCACATGCTTGCAGATAAGTTCACAGACATCGTCGATGTAGTTGGCAACCAGGTAGCCGTCAGTTGCCCGGTCAGATAGTCCATGGCCACGAAAGTCCACCATCAGCAAGCGATGTCGCAAAGCCAGCGGAGCGACGATCGGCAAAAACGTCTGCCATTTACGAGTTACGCCATGAAGCATCACCAGCGTTGGTTCGCTTGAGGTTGTTTCAGCGATGTTTAGCGAAATTGCTCCCACAGGCACTTTCGAATAGACAAATTCCACGTAATCCACTTTCTGATAATTGGAGGTCAGCTTATTTTTTTTTATCCCGTATTTGCAAAGGTCGAGCCAAACAGGGGACTGGTTTTGTTCGTAGTACTCTGCACCAGGGGCTCAACTTCACAACGAAGTATGTCGTGAGGCCTTGCAGATGAACTGTAGCAGATCATTCGCAGATTCCTGCATTCGCAGCAGATTGCGCTTCCAATCTATTGCAGCATTCCAGCGGTCAGCGACCACGTGCGTGTGGACGTCGTCGCTTCGCCGTGGATTTTCCCGGCTTTCCCTGCGGACAGTCATGCGCAATTCCCGTTACGCAATTGGCTGTCCGTTTCAATCAGAAGATTAGTACACAAGGAGGCCGACTGATGAGTTTTTCTGAACGACCTGACGAAGAAGATCGAGAGCAGGCAGTCGACTCCCAGGTTGAACAGCTGGACTCTTCACTGGATGCCCCCATCGCGTCAGAGTTTGAAGGCAGCATGATTCGCGGGCGTTTTGCGATGTTGGTTGTGCTGGCAATGGTGATCGTGGCCGACTTCACCCTGTATCACGCTCAGGGGTTTATGGGGCCAGCCGTGTTTCTTGCTGCAGCGGCGACTTTGCTGTGTATTGGGATACCTCGGCCGTCGCTGAGTATCTGCACATTGTTGGTCGCGGCGCTGCTGGCGGTACTGGCTGTCAGGCTTGGATGGAATGGTTCCGGGCTGCAAGTGGCTGCCGGTCTTTGGCTGCTGAATGCGTTGGCGGTGTCTTTGCGAGGACACTTGCCGTTTGTTCTGGAAACGCTTGTGTTTGCGGCTCAATGTATTCCAGGTGGATACAATTTCTACAGCCGCATCAATTCGGGCATCCGACGGCGAGTTCTGGATCCGGTGGATTCTGGAAAGCCGATTCGTTTTATGGATGTCGGCCTACCGCTGGTTAGCGTGGTGCTGTTTGGCGGTGTGTTTGTGATGGCTAATCCTGACCTGGTCAGCTGGATGTCCGGCACGATGGGTTCGATTGTCGATGCAATACGTTCGTTTCTGTTTCAGTTTTCCTTGTTTGAAGTTGCCTTCTGGATGGTTGTGGCGTGGTTGACCGGCGGTCTGCTTCGCCCACTGGTTTCTCCATTGGTGGAAACGCTTGTCGGCCATGACAGCAATCGTCAGAACTTTGAGACGCCTCTTTATTCGGCTTTTCGAAACACGCTGTTGACCGTGATCGGTTTGTTCGGCGTCTATCTGTTGTTTGAATCGCGAGCCTTCGTTTCGCGAACGCCACCGGCAGGATTTACATATTCAAGCTACGCTCACGAAGGTGCGGCCTGGTTGACTCTGGCCCTTGGCATGGCAACCGTTACGCTGTCGATGATCTTTCGAGGCCTTACGTTGGCGGATCCTCGCGTTGGCAAACTTCAACGTCTGGCGTGGATTTGGTCGGGGCTGAATTTTCTGCTGGCTATGGCGGTTTACAACCGAATGCTGATTTACATCAACTATAACGGGATGACTCGCATGAGAACCGTGGCGTTGCTGGGAATCACGTCGGTGGTGGTGGGGTTTGCATTGGTGCTGCTGAAGATTCAGTGGAAGCAGACGTTTCCGTGGTTGGTGCGACGTCAACTGTGGGTGGTGAGCTTCGCGGCCTATCTTTACGTCGTCCTGCCCGTTGATGTATTGATTCACACTTATAACGTCAGGCAGATCCTGAGCGGCAATGTCGCACCCATTGTACAGGTGACCGAACATCCGATTGACGACGAAGCGTTACCGGTGCTTGTTCCTCTTTGTCAGGCAGAAGACAGGTTGATTAGTGAAGGCGTCAAAGGTCTGTTGACGAACAGATTTGGTTCGATCGAAGATACCTTGGCGGAAAACGAAGCACTCGGGTGGACCGCCTGGCAGCTTGGCAGAAATCGTTGCCACGAAAGTTTGAAGGCCGTTCAGAAAAACTGGGACACACATCGCAGTTCTCAGGACGCAACGACGGCGTGGGAACAGCTTGAGAACTACGCTTTCCAGAACTGGTGGTAGCCGTTCGATATTCCGTTTGATCCTTGTTGCTTTGCGAAAGCTAAAAGCTAAAAGCTTTGTGGCGGCGGGCGACAATTGCACTTCTGAAGGCGTGACTTCGAATTCCTGTACAGCGATTGGCGCCCGACGGCATCTCTTATACGCCCTTTGCGTTGACAGCTGTTCAGTAGGCTAAGGCGAATTGAATGGTTTTGGGATTCTGCGGCGTTATGGGCGAATTTCTGCGAGTTGTCGCATTCCGACGAATCTGTTGAATCTGATTCCCAGCGGCTTTCGTTGACTGGATTGCTGACTAATATTCGAAGCAGCGTTGCTTTCCGGTGGTGCATTGAACTTTGCAATTCGTTCAGCAGCCTGCCTCACTACTTACATTCAGAATTGAGTCACCATGAAGAAATTAAACTTATTGCTATTGTTGCTGCCTGCTGTACTGGCTGTTGGTTGCAGCAAAGATGATGCGGACGGCAGTGCTGGTTCATCCAGTTCGGCTGCGGTCGTCGCTGCACCGACGGAAGATTCCGCCGAAGCAACAATGCAGTACTTGATGGACGGCATGAAGGCTGGCCAGCCCGTTGTTGTCTGGAATTCGCTTCCAGAAAATTATCAATCAGACATTAACGGACTTGTGCAGACTTTCGGCACAAACATGGACCCGGAGACCTGGAAACAATCGATTGGGTTGTTATCCACGGTTCACAAATTGCTGGTTGATAAACAGGACTTCATTTTGAACTATCCCGCTTTGGCGACAAGCGAAAACGCAGATGCCATGAAGAAGGCAATTCCGCAGATTGCCGGATTCCTGAAGACCATTATTGATGGGAGCAGTGATCTGGAATCGTTGAAAACGTTTGATGGCGCAACGTTCTTGTCTACGACTGGCGCGAATCTGGTGAGCCAGTTTGATGCGATTGTAAGCTTAGTTCCCAATCCAACGGGGGCCGTAAATGGTTTGGCAGCGATCGATTCTGTGAAGATTGAAACCATTGAGTCAACGGATTCAACGGCGACACTGAAGATTACCGGCACGGACAGCAAAGATGATGAGCAAAAATTCGTCAAAGTGAACGGCAAGTGGCTGCCGGAAAACATGACGAAAGACTGGGACAAAAACGTACAGTCCGCACGTGAAGCATTGGCTCAAATGCCTGAAAAAACTGGCGAAATGAAGATGCAGGTAATGATGGCGAGTGGCATGGTGGGCGGCATGTTGGCTCCATTGCAGAGTGCAGAAAATCAGGAACAGTTCAATGCGGCGTTGGATGGCCTTGCGCAATCGGCGATGGGGATGATGATGGGCGGAATGGGCGGCGGCGCTCCAGCGTCTTTCGGTGCCCCAGCTGAAGATGCACCATCAGATTCAGGCAGCCAGTTCGGCAACTAAGCATCGTTTGAATAGAGGTGTGTTGCTCTTGTGGGCGTAAGAATTTAGTGCTGCGATCCGCTGAAGAGTCGTTCACTGGTTTCGGCCGGCTGGTTGAAGTGCTCAGCGCTGACGAGATGTCCGGGAGTTTCCGACGAAGTCTGACCAGATATTAGTGTCCATTCAGTGGCGGCGAGGCAAGTCAAACGACGGCCTTGCCGCTTTTTTATTTCCACTGGTTTCAGCGGCTGAAGGTCGCCCGAAATCCCCTGGTTTACCAGCCCATTACAAGTGGCGATGGCGAGCAATTTCTGGATTCTTTAAGGATTTACTGTCCCTGAAATCACTTGTGGGCCGATCTTTCAAACATACTACATTTAGTGTTGACAGATTCTTGGAGCCCACTATATTGAGACAAGACGCAAGCCGCACGATGTCTGCCAGTTTGGCACCAGAAGCCACAAGGCGTTGTCTCCCAGTCACTTGAGGACAATGCAGCAAGGTGGTTTGACACGATCGCTCACGTCTTTATCTTGCCCCCTGCACGGACGCCCTTTTCGACAGGAAGTCGACTCAACATGCCAGCCAATCGGATCAAGCTAGGGCAGTTAACTCTTCGGGTTCCACTCGGCCTTTCCGCCGAATCCCCAGACACGCTTTGGTTATCGATGCTGCGCTGCATGTGGTTATTTTGCGCGACTTTACAAACATGGTTTTTGCTTGGTAAGACAGGCAAGCAGTGTTCATTGTGTTGATGGAACATCTGCGCAAGAAGCGTAGCTTTCACCTGGACGAAAGAATTTAGAGGAGAAGCATCGAATGATTCGTGCACAGTCGGAATGGGTTGTCCGTAAACGAGATGGTCGAGTTGCCCCGTTTGATGACGGTTTGGTTGGTCGAGCAATCGCGAACGCTTTTCGTGCGGAACTGAATCTTGCAGAAGGTCAGCCTCTGGACGCTAAGACCGATCAGGAAATTCGAGAAATCACAGTGATGGTTTCTGACGCTGTGGCAGCCGATGCCGCCACAGACAAGGGAACCGACGTTGAGGCGATTCAAGACTCTGTGGAACTGTTGCTGATGAAGCGCGGTCACTATCGAGTGGCTCGACGATACATCGTTTACCGAGCAGAGCACCAGAAAATTCGTGCTCTACAAATGGTAGACGGCCCTGAAGACGAGGCTGTCGCTTCACTTCCTCGCACCTATGTGAAGCAGGAAGACGGCGTTGCCGTACCGTTTGATGCAAACCGAATTCGTCGTCGCTTTCAGGTGGCTTGCGAAGGTTTACAGGAATGCAATTCTGAAGAATTACTTCAGGAAGTCATGAAGTCGATCTTCGACGGAATTTCCATCGGAGAAATTTATCGAGCCATGATTTTGGCGGCTCGATCTCGCATCGAAAACGATCCCGCTTACGACGTTGTTGCCGCTCGTCTGCTGCGAATGGTCATCGCTAACGAATCACTTGGCAGTGCTCCTGCCAATGGCGAAGACTTCGATCGCCTGTACCGCAACCAGTTTGAACACTACATCATTGACGGAATCGTCGCTGATCGCCTGACTCCGGAACTGCGTAAGTACGATCTGACAAGGCTGGCCAACGCATTGCAGCCGAAGAACGACGAACTGTTTAAATATCCAGGCATGCAGGCGGTTTACGACCGTTACCTGCTGCACATTGACGGCCGTCGCATTGAAATGCCTCAGTATTTCTGGATGCGAGTTGCCATGGGACTGGCAATGAATGAAGCCAATCGCGAAGAACACGCGATTGAATTCTACAATCTATTGTCCAGCATGCGGTTCACATCCGCGACACCGACGCTGTTCAATTCTGCCACCAACCATCCTCAGCTAAGCTCCTGCTATCTTTCCACTGTCAGCGACAATCTGGAGCACATCTTTAAGTGCGTTTCAGACAATGCCAAGCTGAGCAAGTGGGCGGGCGGTTTGGGGAACGACTGGACCAGCATTCGAGCGACAAATTCCTACATCAAGGGAACAAACGGTCGCAGCCAGGGTGTTATTCCGTTCTTGAAGGTTGTCAACGATACAGCCGTCGCAGTAAACCAGGGTGGCAAGCGTAAAGGTGCGGTTTGTTCGTACCTTGAAACCTGGCACATGGATCTGGAAGAATTTCTGGACCTGCGAAAGAACACGGGAGATGACCGTCGTCGTACTCACGACATGCACACGGCCAACTGGATTCCTGACCTGTTTATGAAGCGAGTTCAGAACGAGCAGGAATGGACGCTGTTCAGCCCTGACGAAGTTCCTGATCTGCATGACCTGACAGGCAGTGCTTTCGAAGAACGCTATACTCACTACGAACGTCTTGCGGATGAAGGTCGAATTGACCTGTTCCGTCGCATTCCAGCAGTAGAGCTGTGGCGGAAGATGCTGACTCGCGTGTTCGAAACTGGTCACCCATGGATTACGTGGAAAGACCCGTCGAATATCCGTTCTCCTCAGGATCACTGTGGCGTTGTTCACAGCAGCAACCTGTGTACGGAAATTCTGCTGAACACATCGCAGTCTGAAACGGCTGTTTGTAACCTGGGTTCTGTCAACCTTCCGCGACATATCGTCGATGGTCGACTGGATCTGGAATTGCTGGAAAACACGGTCCGCACCGCCATGCGAATGCTGGACAACGTGATTGACATCAACTTCTACCCTACCGATGAAGCAAAGCACTCCAACCAGAAGCATCGTCCGGTCGGCCTTGGCCTGATGGGTTTCCAGGATGCTTTGGCCAAGATGAGCTACAGCTATGCCAGCCAGGATGCGGTTGAATTTGCAGACCGTAGCATGGAAGCCATTTCGTACTTCGCCATTCTGGCGTCCAGCGAATTGGCGGCAGAACGAGGAACCTATTCTTCGTATTCAGGTTCAAAGTGGGATCGTGGTTTGCTTCCGATCGACACGATCGATATCCTGGAAAAAGAACGCGGTGTGCCAATTGACGTCGATCGTTCGGCTCAGCTGGACTGGGAATTTGTTCGCAAAAAAATCGCCGACAGCGGTATGCGTAACAGCAACTGTATGGCAATTGCTCCCACAGCCACGATTTCAACAATCATTGGTGTGTCTCAGTCGATCGAACCGGTCTACAAGCATTTGTATGTAAAGAGCAATCTGTCTGGCGAGTTCACTCATGTGAATACGCTGCTGGTCAGTGAGCTGAAAGAACGCGGCCTGTGGGACGCAGATATGCTTAACGACCTGAAGTATTACGATGGAACTCTGACTGAGATCGATCGAATTCCTGCAGACGTTAAAGCTCGCTTCCTCACTTCGTTTGAAGTTGATCCCAAGTGGATTATTGAATGTGCGGCTCGTCGCCAGAAATGGATCGACATGGGCCAGTCTTTAAATCTGTACATGTGCGAACCAAGCGGCCGCAAGCTGCACGACATGTACATGCTGGCATGGTTGAAAGGCTTGAAGACCACTTACTACCTGCGAACGTTGGCCGCAACGCAGGTAGAAAAGTCAACCGTCGACGTGAACAAGTACGGCGTTCAGCCTCGCTGGATGAAAAACAAGAGTGCCTCAGACGACATTCATGTTGCTCGCGAAATCGTCAGCGATGGGCTTCGTACAGACACTGCTGATGCTGATCGAAATGCTCCTCATGTTGTGCCCGTCACAGACATGACGAACGTTAAGGCCTGTAGTCTGGACGACCCGGATTGCGAAGCCTGTCAATAACAGGCGTTTGCCCTGAAAGGCCTTCGCCGTAACGGGCATGTGTTAATGAGCAAGCTTTGATTCCCGGACTGCGGTCCGGGAGTCGGCTTTGTTCGCCAACAGCCGATCCGATCGATCAACTCAACGGCATCGGAAAATCGTGCAACCAGTTTTCACTTTGTGGTCATTGGATAATTCAATGGCATGTCTAAAGTGAATCAAACTGTAACAATACCTCTCAAGCCAATTCACTACCATAACCACAAGGATGAAGATTATGTCTACTCCAACTGCAATCCCTGCCACCGAAGAAGAACTTTTGGTAGGTGCAGATGGTCGCTTTAAGGCCACTGAAAAGCGACTCATCAATTGTGCTCAGGTTGACGTTAATCAATTAATGCCCATCAAGTACAACTGGGCGTGGGAACATTACCTCAACGGTTGCGCTAATCATTGGATGCCAACCGAAGTCCCCATGAATCGCGACGTCGAAATCTGGCGTTCCAACAAGCTGACCGACGACGAACGTCTGGTCATCATGAGAAACCTTGGTTTCTTTTCAACCGCTGAATCTCTGGTTGGCAACAACCTGGTACTGGCAATCTTCAAGCACGTCACCAACGCCGAATGTCGTCAGTATCTTCTGCGTCAGGCGTTCGAAGAAGCGGTTCACAGTCACACGTTTCTGTACATCGTGGAAAGCCTGGGACTGAACGAAAGCGAAATCTTCAACATGTATCGTGAGATCCCCACGATCGCGAAGAAAGACGCTTTCGAAATGGAACTCACTGCCGAAGTTCTTGATCCGGATTTCACCACCGACACCTTTGAAGGTCAGCAGGCATTCCTGAAGAACCTGATCGGTTACTACGTGATCATGGAAGGCGTGTTCTTCTATAGTGGTTTTGTGATGATGTTGTCGTTCCACCGCCGCAACCTGATGTGCGGAATTGGTGAGCAGGTTCAGTACATTCTGCGTGATGAAACAATTCACCTGAACTTCGGCGTAGACCTGATTAACGGCATCAAGGCTGAAAATCCTGACCTGTGGACTCCCGAATTCCAGCAGCAGATGATCGATCGCATCAAGGTTGCTGTTGAGCTGGAAGTGGAATACGCAGAATCCTGCCTTCCACGCGGCGTACTGGGCCTGAATGCAGAACTGTTCCGTGACTATGTTCAGCACGTTGCCGATCGCCGACTGGAACGAATCGGTTTGCCGATTCAATACGGTTCTTCCAATCCATTTTCATGGATGAGCGAAACGATCGATCTGGGCAAAGAAAAGAACTTCTTTGAAACTCGAGTTACTGAATACCAAACCGGTGGAGCACTAAGCTGGGACTAGTTCAGCCTGAACACTGATTTGAAACGTGATCGCAAAAGAGCACTCAGGGATTTCCTTGAGTGCTCTTTCTTTTTGAACGGTCGGAAATTCGGCTGACATTTCAACCCAGGTTGAAATCGTTCAACTGCAACAGCAAACGGTGCTTCCCGATTCTTACCATCTGTGCGAAAAGTTTCGAGTTCACTCGACCGCGCGTCGTCGTGAACGCAGAATGCCGTTTTGCCTCAAACTGGGTGTGCTCACCGAATTCGGTTTTCAGATCTGGGGTGGCCGAGTTTGCACTGAGCTTGCGAATGAACCCCGGGGTTTCGCTCATACCTCGCTCCAACCACGGACACCCTTTCAGATTTACAACCATTTATGACTGCACCCCCAACAGTTTCGGCGGTGTTGGACCGTAAAAATGCAGCGAATAAAAGTCATTGATTCTCATACAGGTGGCGAACCGACTCGCGTCATTATCGATGGCGGTCCGGATCTAGGCAGCGGCAGCATGCGAGAGCGGCTGAATCGATTTCAGGCAGAGTTCGACAATATTCGGTCTGGCGTCATTCTGGAACCACGTGGGTCCGATGTGCTTGTTGGCGGAATTCTGTGCAAGCCCGTCGATCCCACCTGTGTTGCGGGCATCATCTTTTTCAACAACACCGGCTACCTGCATATGTGTGGCCACGGGACAATTGGTTTTGTTGTCACGCTGGCTCACATGGGAGTCATTTCGCCCGGCCTTCATCGTATTGAAACGCCGGTGGGAATTGTGACGGCTGAACTTCTGGACGATCATCGAGTTTCTGTGCAGAACGTACCTTCGTTCCGGACTCAAAAAGCCGTAACAGTAGAAGTGCCTGGTTACGGTTCGGTTTCCGGCGACGTTGCCTGGGGAGGCAACTGGTTCTTTCTGATCGCCGATCACGGTCAGGAACTTACGCTAGCCAACTGTCGCCAGCTGACCGACTTCACGGACGCAGTTCGAGCTGCTCTGGAATCCAACGGAATCACCGGCACCGACGGCGGACTGATTGATCACATAGAACTATTTTCACCACCCAACGATCCTTCGGTTGCAGACAGTACAAACTTTGTACTGTGCCCCGGTTCTGCCTACGACCGTTCACCATGTGGCACCGGAACCAGCGCAAAGTTGGCGTGTCTGGCGGCTGACGGGAAGTTGCAGCCTGGCCAAACCTGGCGACAGGGCAGCATCATTGGCAGCGTCTTTGAAGGTCGCTTTGAAGTGGCCAGCGAAGAAATTGCCCGTACAACTGAATACGCCACAACAGACGTCGTGGTTATTCCGACAGTCACCGGATCAGCCTGGATCACCGCTGAAACCGAACTCATCCTGCATCCCACAGACCCGTTTCGCGCGGGAATTACAATATGAGCACCTCTGAAAAACATACGTTGATTGTTGGCGGTGGAGTTATCGGTGCATTCTGCGCGTGGTATCTTACCAAAGCAGGGCGGAAGGTGACCATTGTTGACAGGCAGCAATTCGGTTCCGGATGCTCTCACGGAAACTGTGGTTACGTGTCACCCAGCCATGTTCTGCCGTTGCCCAGGCCGGGGCAACTGCTGATTGGCATGAAGGGCATGCTCGAACGCAATGGAGCATTGAAAATCCGTCCCGGATTGAACCTGTCACTCTGGGGTTGGTTGCTGAAGTTCGCCGGACGCTGCAACCACAAAGACATGATGCAGGCCGGGGCGGCCAGAAATGCGATTCTGGAATCGTCGCGAACCTTGTATCAACAGGTCATCGAAGCAGAAAATCTGAACGTCGAATGGAAGACTGACGGATTGTTGTTCGTCTTCAAAGATAAAAAGCATTTCGAACACTTCGGCGAATCAGATTCCTTAGTCAGCAAGCATTTTGGAGTTTCCGCCGACCCCATTGATGGAGCTCAACTGGCTGAAATGGAACCGGCTTTAAAGCCCGGCATGGCAGGTGCATGGCACTATAAGAACGATGCTCATTTGCGGCCCGACCGGTTGATGTCTGAACTGCATAACAGGTTGCTTGCGGCCGGTGTGGAAATTATTCCCAACCAGCAGGTAACTGGCTTCATTCAGCACAGTGGCAAAGTGACCGGCGTGCGAACTGTTGGCGGTGATATCACGGCAGATGAATTCGTGGTCGCCACCGGACCGCTCACGCCAATGTTGAACAAAGAACTGGGATGTCGTATTCCCATTCAACCGGGCAAGGGGTATTCAATCACGATGCCCCGGCCCAAAATCTGTCCGAAGTTCCCGATGCTGCTTGAAGAAGCTCATGTTGGCATCACGCCGTTCGATAGTGGCTACCGAATCGGCAGCACAATGGAACTGGCGGGATACAACACGGAACTCAGTCCTGAGCGACTGAAGTACTTGCGTGACGGAGCAACCCAGTATTTGCACGAACCCACTGCGGAACCCGTGCAGGAAGAATGGTATGGCTGGCGTCCAATGACATGGGACGGCCTGCCGTACATTGACCGCACACCGAAGTTCGAAAACGTCTGGGTGGCGGCTGGTCACAACATGCTGGGACTTAGTATGGGCACCGCCACTGGCAAGCTCATCAGCGAACTGATGACCAGCCAGCGTCCTCATATCGATCCCAAGCCATTCAGGATTGGTAGATAGCCATTCGCCAGTCGCTGGCAGAATTTCTGCGGCGGTACATTTTTACACCGCCGTGAATCAATTGCCTGCAGTGCTTCGATTCGTCGAATCGATTTCGATTTATGGACGCTCACGCAATAGAAAATCTGGCACATTGAAACGCGGCAGGTAACGGAGTTCGATGACAAGTGACCGCAGGTCCATATAGATGTTGAGCCTCAGTGTGTTAGGACGCACAAGCGTGCTTCCTGACAGCGATAGGCGACGAACCTGGTCCACAACCAAACGGCGATTCTCTACCCGCCGCGTTGTCCACGACGACCGCTGTTTCGATCGCCGGATTCTTCACGTGGCCTTCCCCCGTTTTCTGATTCGGGAGCACTGCCGAAGCCACCTCGGCTGCCGCGACCACCGAATTGAGTGGGATCTCCCCCAAAGCCATCTCGTCCACCGCCCGTGTCGCCGCCACCAGGTGCGCCTCCAAAACCGCCTCGGCTGGGGCGCCCGCCGTTGCTGTCGTTCGGCTGACTGCCGCCACGATCAGTGTTTGATGCAGCGTCACGACTGCGTGAAGACTTTCCTGTGTTCTGCTGGCCCCCGACGATTAACAATCGTTCGGGCTTTTCAACCACCACCGCCTGCTGAGACGTTGCCGCAGACTTGTCGAACGCATGGAGCTCTTCAGGTGTCAGCAGTCCATCGTAGTTCAGGTCGATGCTGTCGTATTCCTCCAGCGTGGCTCGATTTAGTGCCATCCATTCGTAGATGGCGATCTGGCCGTCGTAGTCCATGTCAAGGTCGGCATACCTGGCTGGCAGATCCAGTGTCACTCGTTCCTTTTTGGCCTGCTTGTAGGGGGCCGGCAAACCACTATTGCCATTGCCGGAATTTTCGCCGCTGCGCCGTGGGTCCTGGTTGTCCGTGGCGCCTGGCCCACCATTCATTCCGAAAGGTTGACCAAAGCCTGGAGGTCCGCCACCGCCGAAGCGGCTACCAAATGCGGCACCGGGGCCGCCCTGAGTATCGCCGCCTCCAAATCCGCCGCGACCGCCAAAGCCTCCGGGCGCACCGCCAGGAAAACCGCCCCCGGGAAAACCACCGCTGCCAAAGCCACCACCTGGCGGGCCACCAAAGCCACCTCGAGTCGCTCCACCGAATCCTCCGCCCGCACTTTGTGGGCCGCCGAAACCTCCTCGACCACCGCCCGGTGCCCCAGATCCGAATCCTCCACCTGAAGCTCCGCGACCGCCGAAGCCGCCTTGCGTCATGTCCCCGCGTCCCTGTTCCCCCGTTGGGCCTCCAGATCCTCGCCCACCGCTTCTACCCTGACCAACGGCCATCGGCTGGCAGGCGGTCAGAACAAGGCAGGCAATGATAACCATTCGAAATTTCGGCATGGCAACGACAACTCCGTAACGTGCTCAGAACGAGTCATACCAGAAAGGCTGCAGGGCAGTTTGGTAAACACCGTTGCTGAAAGTTCGGTGTCGCGAAATGTTCCAGCCCTGCTGAATATTGCCAAATGGTGATCGCCGCCAACGCCGCACATCCGCCACACCCCGTTAAGCCGCCTGCGTGTTGTCACGCAATCACCATTGGCTGACAGACGGCGTGTGATCTGCTAAACCACACTGTATTCAGCACAAAAACAGCATTCCCTCGGACGACCAGAAACTCGCCAAAACCAGCCCTCAAACATCACATTCACGGCAGCGATCTTGCTTCCGTCAGCCCGAAACCGTGTTTTCATTCGGGAAACGGAACTTTTTTCCAGAACCGCCCGAGTGACTGCAGAATTCCGGACCACAATGTTTCCATCACTTGTCAAAACAGTATCGCAGCCATCTTGTCGTTAACCACGCGTCTGCAAGATTGAAATTGGGAAAAAACATGAGGCGTATTCGTCTGGGTGCCGGAATTCTGAATCAAACACCATTGGCGTGGGAAGCCAACGCCAATCGAATTATCGAAGCCATCCACTCCGCGCGAGATCAGGGCGTTAGTGTTCTTTGCCTGCCAGAACTCTGCATCACCGGGTACGGCTGCGAAGACATGTTTCTGTCGCCAAACACGTGGCGAATGGCGTGGCGAATGCTTCAGAAGATCGTTGCGGAAACTTCGGGCATGGTCGTGTCTGTGGGGCTGCCTTTGTACGTGACCAACGGAGTCTACAACGTTGCATGCGTCGTTTCTGACGGCAACATTGTTGGCTTTGTTCCCAAGCAGCATCTGGCCGGTGACGGCCTGCATTACGAACCTCGCTGGTTTCGCGCGTGGCCAGCCGAGACCATTTCCGAATACACAGACAACGGAAATACCTGGCCGATTGGTGATCTGATTTTCGAATGCGATGGCGTCCGTATCGGCTTTGAAATCTGTGAAGACGCCTGGGTAGCCGGAAGACCGGGCAACCGGATGGCCGAATGTGGCGTTGACATTATCCTAAACCCAAGTGCCAGCCACTTTGCATTCGGCAAGCACGAAGTACGCAAACGCTTCGTGTTGGAAGGTTCACGCTCCTTCGGTGTCAGCTATGTCTACGCCAACCTTGTAGGCAATGAAGCCGGGCGAGCTGTCTATGATGGCGGAGCCTTGATTGCATCGTCCGGCGAATTGATTGCTGCTGGACCACGATTCGGTTTTGGCGATGTGAATATCACTGTTGCCGATATCGACGTGGAATTGACTCGAACTCGTCGAGCCAGCATTCATTCCATGCCAGCGAACGTCACAGAAGACGTACACGATTGCATCGCCCATGTTTCCGGCATACTGGCATCGCCCGACACTCCTGTTGTTTCAAACCACGCAGCTCCTGCGGAGCCGGAACACGAAGAATTCACGCAGGCGATCGCCCTGGCGCTGTTTGACTACATGCGAAAAAGCTATTCACGAGGGTTCGTGGTCAGCATGAGCGGTGGAGCGGATTCGTCGGCAACCGCCTGTTTGATACGTTGTGCCGTCGAACGAGCCGTTTCTGAATTGGGAGTGGCCGGCTTTTGCGGCAAGGTGGCCTATATGCCGGAACTCGCGAAAGCGGGCAATGTTGATGAGCTTATGAAGCTGCTGTTTACGGGAGTCTACCAGGCAACTCGCAACAGTTCCGAAACAACTCGAGCTGCCGCCGAAGCAGTCACGCGAGGTGTTGGTGGAATCTATCATGAGCTTGATGTCGATCAACTGGTGTCGGGCTACACTAGGACGATCGAAGCGGCGATCGGTCGAGATCTGGCATGGAAAACAGACGACATTGCTCTGCAGAATATTCAGGCCAGAACCAGATCGCCCAGCATCTGGATGTTCGCCAATCTTTACAACGCTTTGCTGTTATCAACCAGCAATCGATCAGAAGCGGCCGTTGGCTACGCAACGATGGATGGCGACACTTCCGGAGGTCTAAGCCCTATCGCAGGAATCGACAAAGCGTTTCTGCGACACTGGTTGACCATAATGGAGACATCGGGATCCGCCGGCTGCAGTGCAGTGCCATCCCTGTCACTTGTCAACCGTCAACAACCGACAGCAGAACTACGCCCATCGGAATTTGAACAGACCGACGAAGGCGACCTGATGCCGTATCCGTTACTGGATCAGATTGAAGGGCTGGCTATTGGCGACAAACTCAGCCCTCAGGAAGTTCTGCAGCATCTGTGTGAAACGTGCCCGCAGTATTCTAAAGAACAGCTGATTGAATGGGTGAAGCGCTTCTTTCGTCTGTGGTGCCGCAATCAGTGGAAACGAGAACGTTATGCTCCATCGTTTCATGTCGACGACAAAAATCTGGATCCGCGCACATGGTGCCGCTTCCCGATCCTAAGCGGTGGCTTCGAGTATGAGCTTTCTCAGCTGAAATAGTGCTGGCAACCTACAACACAAGCGTTAGCACGTCGTGCTGTGGCCGCCATTGCAAGTCTGCTTGACTTGCCAACGCAGCAACTATCGGCCGGAAGGCTGCCATTGAGGTGGTGAAACCGGTGGCATGGAAGGTTGTTGCGGTTGAGTCGGCAGCGGTCCCGCAAGTGATGCGAACGCTGGCTGCTGAGCATACGCCTGTGGAAACTGCGGCGGATACTGCGGCGGATACTGCGGCGAAGCGACTGCCGTGTGACCTGGTGGAGTGGCAACGGTTGAGGGATATCCGTTCACGCTACTTCCCTGCATGGGCGTCGTCTGCTTAGGAAACTCAACGAAACTTCGACCGGTCGTGTCAATCAGGTCCTCTTCCGTCATCGCAGAAGTTGTTGTTGAGATTCCTGGGGTCTCACGATAGCTTTGGAAGCTTGTCTGTTCAACGTTTACCACACTCTTCTCTCGCGATGCTGACACCAACTGGGTTGACGGACGAATCAAAGGTTCGCTGCTGCCGCCTTCAACTCCCAACGAGACCAACATTTGCCCTGCACTTCGGCGAGTCTGTTCGTCTGGTTGAGAGGCCATAGATCGGCGGAACCACGAAACCGCTTCGGAGTCACGCCCGGCCTGATGTAGAATGTAACCGATGTTGTACAAAGCAGCCGATTCTCCACCCGCTTTGGTCAGGTGAGTCACCGCTTCGTCTAATTGATCGCTGTGAGCCAGAGCAATGCCCAATTGATACTGAGCGGTGCGGTCCTCCCCATCGATCTTCACGGCTTTTGCATATGAACTGGCGGCCTTATCCCATTGTTCCATCTGGGAATAGAGATTTCCGGTTTCAATCCACGCTTCAGTGCTATCCGGGAACTTCTTAACGGTCGCCTTCAGAATATTCTCAGCTTCCTGCTTCCGCCCGGATTTAAATTCAACACGAGCTACACCGATACGAGCATCGATGTTATCCGGGTTGTCAGCGACAAGATCTCGGTAACGTCTTTGAGCTTCTTCCAGGTCGTTGCGTTCTTCGCTCCATTTGGCCAGCGAAAGCAATGTCTTGTCGGCCGCTTTGAGCTCCTTCTTGGCTGTCTTGAAGGCAGAGCTGACTTTCACGGTATCGTCGCCCAACGGATCGTTGACGTCGGGGGTTCTGGAGACCAAAGACTTCATCTTTGACGGGATTGCCTGCATCGATGCACAGCCCGCAAAGGCCAGACACAGCGTCGATGCTGCCAGCTTAGCTTTGAAAGATGATCTCATTTCTCGTCTCCGAACTCGACAATAATGGCCGTCGATTTCGTCTGGTATGGAATCCTGCAGAATTCAATCTCAACACCAGCGCAATACCGACCCGCTATTAAACAGATCGACCGTTACAATCGTATTTCTGAGAAGAATCTGTAAAGTCGAGAAGGTCTACCTGTCGCAGATTGCCCCAGCTGCTCACGCCTCGACTACGTCGGCGAAATCTGCCGATGCTGTTTTCCGTTCGTAACAGTTCAAGGTAAAGGGAGGTTGCCCAGGTTACGTGACGTTGTGACACCGCAGTCTTCTATCCATGTTCTGGAGTGCTCGCAGGAAAGCCACGACACCACGCGAACGTGGTGTCATTCAGTCGGTATCAATTGAAGCTTCAGCGCATAGAAAAGCCGAGGCCACATGGACCTCGGCTTTGGTTTGCTAATCAGATTCGCCTTCCGGCGATCAGGTCATGCAACTAGGCTGGACTTGATTCTGACGATTCTTCACCAGAACCCACCGCGACGGTTTCGTCTGATGATGTGGCAGGTTCAACATATTCGCTGACAAACTTCAGTTGCTTCTGATCGCCAACTTCGATGACTTCAACGTTAATCACGTTTTTGCCTTCGAATGAACCACGAAGAAGTTCTTCAGAAAGAGGATCTTCGATAAAGCGTTCGACGCTGCGTCGCAGTGGTCGAGCACCGTAGTCAAGTCCGTCTTCTGCTTCGCCCTTGTCGATGATGAATTCGCGAGCTGCGTCGCTAAGAATCATCTTCAGGCCTTTTTCCTGCAGGCGATCGTAGACTTTGTTCAGCTCAATATCGACGATCTTCATCAGCTCTGTACGAGTCAGTTTGTGGAACACAACGACTTCGTCCAGACGTCCCAGAAATTCAGGTTTGAACTGCTTTTGCAGTTCGTGCATAAGGTGCGTCTTCATTTCGTCGTAAGATCGAGTGTCGTCGGCGGCTCGCAACGTGTGCAGCCCCATGCTTCCACCGTGAGCCATTTTGCTGGCTCCCGCGTTGGTTGTCATGATCAGAACAACGTTTTTAAAGTCGACCGTTCGTCCAAAGCTGTCTGTCAGATGGCCTTCTTCCATAATTTGGAGAAGCATGTTGAAGACGTCTGGATGAGCCTTTTCGATTTCGTCCAGCAGCACCACTGCATAAGGACGACGTCGAATCTTCTCAGTCAGCTGGCCGCCTTCTTCGAAGCCCACATAGCCCGGAGGAGCACCAACCAGACGGCTGACGTTGTGCTTCTCCATGTATTCAGACATGTCCAGCTGGATCAACGAGTCTTCTTCGCCAAACATAAACTTGGCAAGAGTCTTGGCCAGCAGTGTTTTACCAACACCGGTTGGGCCGGAAAACAGAAAGATGCCTGTCGGACGTTTTGGGTCTTTCAGACCACTGCGGCTGCGGCGAACGGCCTTGCACACCTGAGTGATGGCTTCGTGCTGGCTGATCACTTTTTCGTGCAGTTCGTCTTCCATCTGCAGCAGGCGAACGGTGTCTTCGCTGGACAAGCGAGTCAGCGGAATGCCCGTCATTTTGGCGACGACTTCCGCGACGACTTCTGCATCCACAACGCCGTCTGTCTGCTTGGACTTTTCACGCCACTCTTCTGTCAGCTGATCTTTCTTCTTGCGAAGCTTGTCAGCCTGATCGCGAAGAGAAGCCGCTTTTTCGAACTGTTGTTCAGCAACAGCGTCTTCTTTGGCTTGATTCAAGCGTTGAATTTCGTCTTCGATTTCCTTCAGGTCTGGCGGACGCACCATAGATTTCAGACGAACGCGAGCACCCGATTCATCAATCACGTCAATCGCCTTGTCAGGCAGACATCGAGCGGTGATGTAACGATTGGACATTTCGACAGCGGTTTCCAGAGCGTCATCGGTAATCTGTACGCGATGATGTTCTTCGTATCGTTCTCGAAGGCCCTTCAGAATTTCCACAGCCTGAGCGGGCGTTGGAGGATTCACCACGACGTTTTGAAATCGTCTTTCCAAAGCGCTGTCTTTTTCAATGTACTTACGGTACTCGTCCAAAGTTGTCGCACCAATCACCTGCAACTCGCCTCGGCTTAGTGCTGGTTTCAGTACGTTAGATGCGTCAATCGCACCTTCAGCACCACCGGCACCAACCAGAGTGTGAAGTTCGTCGATGAACAGAATCGTGTTTTTAGCACGACGCACTTCGTTCATAACGGCTTTGATACGTTCTTCAAACTGACCGCGGTACTTGGTACCCGCAACCATCATCGCCAGGTCCAGAACGATAATTCGTCGTTCGGCCAGCAGGTCAGGCACCAGGCCGTCGACGACCATCTGAGCGAAGCCTTCGACGATGGCGGTTTTACCAACGCCCGCTTCACCCAGCAGAACCGGGTTATTTTTCTGGCGACGGCAAAGAATCTGAATCACGCGTTCGATTTCTCGTTCGCGGCCGATAACCGGATCCAGCTTCTTTTGGCGAGCAAGTTCGGTCAGGTCTCGACCAAAGCTGTCCAAAGCCGGAGTCTTGCTGCGAGAAGCACTGCGTTGCCCACCGCTTTCGGCTCGTTCTCCCGGAGGAGCGGCTTCGGCAGATTCCAGGCCGTGGCCCAGCAGGTTGAGAACTTCGTCGCGAACGTCGTCTAGTTTCATGCCAAGGTTCATCAGAACCTGAGCAGCGACGCCTTCCTGTTCACGCAGTAATCCCAGCAACAGGTGCTCTGTGCCGACATAGTTGTGGTTCAGGTTGCGAGCTTCTTCCATCGCATATTCGATGACTTTTTTGGCTCGCGGCGTTTGAGGAAGCTTGCCCATGGTGACCATGTCTGGTCCGGTCTGGACGATTTTTTCAACTTCAATGCGAATCTTACGCAGATCCACATCAAGATTTTTCAGCACGTTGGCGGCAACGCCTGATCCTTCTTTGACAAGTCCCAGCAAGATATGTTCAGTGCCGATGTACTCGTGGTTGAAACGCTGAGCTTCCTGGTTTGCCAGTTGCATCACCTTACGAGCTCGATCAGTAAAGCGTTCGTACATTCGATTTCTCTCTTCCGTTGGTTTGTCCAGAAAGACGTTCTTGCCCGAAGGCTTGAGTTAATTAATCGCTGACGTCCTGCCAGCGGTGCCCGATAATTCAGATAAAATGAACTTTAGAGTCTAAAAGCGTCCCGGGCTTGGGATCGTATTAAGATGCTCCGGTTTTCTGCTAACGACACTGACGATTGCAACAAGCTATTCGACAGGCTGGGGTTGGCAGAACTGGTCTGTGTCTCTCCTTAGTAGTCAAAGTTGCTGCATTTGCCAATTTCGTCATAACCGCACCAATTCAGCATACGCCAGAATGACAGGTGCAGATCTGGCATTCCAACAGAGCGAATACCATGCCGGATTCTAGGAGGCTAAGGTTTCCACGACAAGACAGCTGACTTGTTCAGATATTCACTTCCTCAGAACAAGTTGCTGAAATTCTTCATTCGCTTTGTCAAAATGCTTCTGCGACGGAACTACGTTTGATTCAATTGCCCGGGTTTAGACCCGAATTTCAGGGCAACTGCAGTTCGTTTAGCGCTTCCGCGTGCGTGGTCCGAATTTCACAGCCTCCATTTTCCGGCGGAAAAGATATTTTGCAGATTGCTTCGCTTACGCCTTCGTGCCAAAGAATTCTGGCAAAGTTTTTGACATTTGCCGCCCAACAATCACGCGCGGAAATTGGTCATCTGGTGCTGGCCGTGTTGTCGGAAGAATCACTTGGAGGTAAGTGCCTGATCAATCTTGGGCTGGACTTTGAACGAATCCGCAACGGCTGCTTCGGCGAAGAAATGGCAGTGTTCGCTGGAACTCTGCAGGTTCAATCAGCATCAGAAGCTGCCACCTCCACCGAAGAAAACGCCAAAGATCTGCGAAACAGCAACATCACAGATATTGGACCAGGTTTCGCCGCGGGGCAATCTTCCGATCAAGCCAACATCGGCAATTTAACCGCGATCTACGAAGTTGATTGGGCGTTGCGAGTTTTCGAACGCGCCAACTGGCTGGCAAAAGATGCCAGAGAATCTGCGGCCACTTCCAGCGAGCACCTTGTTCTGGCAATGGCTGAAGTTGACGTTAACGATGGCTGTGCCGTTCAGTTAAAGCAGCTGGGAATCGACGCGGACAGCGTTCGGTTTGAATTGGGCGTTACGGCAACAGTGGGAAAGTCACTAAGTGTCGACTTTGACTTGCAGATCGATTCAGAACCGACAACCGCTGGCGTCGCGACACAACTGAACTCGTCAGAACAAACGTATTCGGCTGAGCGGCGAGTTCTTGCATTGCTGGACGCCAACCTGAATCGTGCTCGTGAAGGCTTCCGAGTGCTGGAAGACTTTGCTCGGTTTGTGCTGCGTTCGGCAGATGCTTCCGAACAGCTGAAACAGCTGCGTCACGATCTTGTGGCTGCCGAACTTCATTTGCGAACAGCTGTTCCTGAACTACTGAACGCTCGCGACACGGTCGCCGACGTCGGCACGTCAATTACCACGGCTGCCGAAATGCGGCGTGAATCGCTAAACGATGTTGTGGCCGCCAATGCAAGACGCGTGCAGGAATCGCTGCGAAGCCTGGAAGAATTCGGCAAAACCGTCAGCGGCGATTTCGCAGCCGCCGTTAAACAGCTTCGCTACCGCACCTATACGATTGAACAAAACTTAACTTTGAACAGCGGATATTCCAGCTCAGACGATGCAGTCGCTTTGGACAGTCTGCGAGCCACACGACGGCAGCGGTTGGCCAACGCTCAACTTTACGTGTTGCTGACCGAATCCAGCTGCAAGCTGCCATGGAAACAAACGGCCGAACAGATTTTGGCCGGCGGCGCAGACATTATTCAACTTCGCGAAAAATCACTTTCGGACGCTGATGTCATCCGCCGAGGGCGCTGGCTGGCGGATGCCTGCCGATCTGCGAATGCCCTGTTTATCATGAATGATCGCTGCGACCTGGCAACGGCAACAGGTGCCGATGGAGTACACATTGGGCAGGACGATGGTACAGTCGCAGATGCTCGCCAGCAGTTGACTTCGGCAATGCTTGTGGGAGTTTCCTCACACAATATCAGCCAGTTCACGAAAGCCAATGATGAGGCGGCAGACTATCTTGGCGTGGGGCCGGTGTTTGTTTCCGGCACAAAAAAATTCGACAACTTTCCAGGCCTGCAATACGTTTCGTCAGCCGCGAAAGCTGATGGTTGTCCGTGGTTTGCCATTGGCGGAATTGATCACAACAACCTGCAAATTGTTATCCAGGCGGGAGCCAGTCGAGTGGCCGTTTGCGGGGCCATCCTTGCCAGCGATTCGCCGCGATCCGCGACCGAGGCTTTGAAACAACAACTGCTTGCATCTGAAGAAGTTAAATAGACGAACGAAGGATGTCGCAGACATGATGAAGTCCTTTTTGTCGACTACTCTGGATTTTGCATTCCCGTGGGCCTGCGGATTGTGCGGCACGGGTGATACAAAGCTTCGGTCGGGAGCATTTTGTTGTGACTGCCAACAACAACTGACGCGTCCCATAGAAAACAGCTGCCAGCGCTGCGCTGCCGAAGTCGGGCGGTTTGTGGCCACTTCCGATGGCTGCGTGCATTGTCGCAAGTCCCGACTAAAATTCGATTCCGTAACGTGTCTGGGAATGTACGACGAAGCAATGCGTCGAGTTATCCTGTCATCGAAATGGAGCTTTTCCGCAGTCGGCATCACGGCGTTAGCACAGCTGTTTGCATCAGCGGCAGGTGACAGGCTGAAGCAACTTGACGTGGACCTGATCGTTCCGATTCCTCAAAGCTGGCAGAAGCGAATTGTTCGTCGATTCAACAGTGCTCAGGTTGTATCCGAAGTCCTGTCGAAGACGATCAATGTGCCGCACGACGTTCATATTCTAAGACGTCGCCGAAACGTTCGCCCGCAAAAACGAGTGCCCGTGCAACAGCGGATGCAAAATCAACAGGACGCATTTCGAATACGAGACGCTCACTTGCTGGCAGGCAAACGCATCCTTGTCGTCGACGACGTAATGACCACGGGAGCGACGTGCAACGAAGCCGTCCGCATGCTGCGATCTCATGGCGCAAAAGCCTGCCACGTTGCCATACTTGCACGAGTGCTGGACGGAAGCGCTTGACGAAGGCTTCGTACTTGCAGCGGTGGATTGGCATATGAAAAGAAGTGGGGAACTCCATTCGCCGAGCCGCGTCGTTGGCGGCATCACGCCAGAACGGTTTCGCACTGTCGGAAGCAATTGGCCTGCGTTCACACGCTGCATTTTCGCTCTGCTCTCTGTTTTTTTTGCTCCCTGTGTGGCTCATTGCTGTGTCTCAGTCCCGAGGAGCGACAGCACTCTGCCGGTGACGCGGAGGCTGTCGATTTCGTCGGGAACAAGCCCCAATCGGATTAGCCGCAGGGCGTTAGCCCCGGTTTTTTAGCATGCTAAACCGGGGCTAACGCCCTGCGGCTGATCAAATCGACAGTCTGGACAGTCACCGGTCACAAGGCAAAACATATTTCCAAAGCCCCGGAGGGGCGACAGCAGTAGCATCTGCCAGTTTTCGATCAATCCGCTACCGTCCCTTCGAGGACTTTATGAACCGAACTGGTCTGCCCCTGTCAGCCAATCTTTCGCAATACAAATACGGTATCGCCAAGTTCGTCGGACAGCTCAAGAGGTTCTTCAAGGTCGTACCAGAAGTCGTACACGTCCAGCAGTTCGAAAGCCGGAACCTTCGCCAGCAGCGACACCATGTGAGCTGCTTCGTAGGTTCTCATGCGGTACCCCGAATTGTATTCACCAATTTCTTCGCCCGCAGCGTTTAGCACAGTCATCTTAAACTGCAGTGTTTCAAGTCGAGTTGTCCGGTCACAACCTTCAACGACAAGTTGCATGTCGATTGTGGTGTCACCTTCTGTGATGCTCCATTCTTCTTCGTCTTCTTCATCAGCATCCGGAGGTAGCAAGTGCATGCCAATGATGTACAGGCCGCCTTCCGAAAGCATGCTGGCGACATTTGTCAGGTGCTGAATCGCATCCTCTTCGGTTAACAGATGGCGGAAGGTGTTCACCAGACAAAATGCAAGATCGAATTTGGTGTCCGGCAGCAGATCTTTCATATCACCGGTCTGCACCGTTGCGGCCACAGAAGCTTTCGCCAGTTGCGTCTTTGCGAACCCGACCGCCGCAGAACTTTGATCGACGCCGGTAACTGAGTACCCTCGTTTGGCCAGTTCAACAACCAAACGCCCACCGCCGCAACCGGGTTCGTACATCGTTCGCACGGGAAAGTTGCAGTACTTCGTTGCCGCCGCTTCAATAAAGTCAGCTTCCAGCAAAGTATCTTCGCCAAACGCCATATCCCAATATTGCGGGACGTCATAGCAATCAGTGTTATCAGCCAATGTCGGTTCTGCCTTGTTTTGTCCATATATTGCTGGTGCGACAATCTTTTGCCGACCCAAGTCTCATAAGGATAGCTGCTACGTGGCAATAGCAAAGGCAATGACACGCCTGGCTTAGTGAATACCGATTTTCTACTTCTGTTTCGCTCGCATACGATGGCAGGATAGATGGTTTGAGATTCCGCAGATCATGTCGCTCGAATTCCGGCAAGTGTTTTTTTATCTCATACCCGCCTCTGGATTGCGTGCATTACCAGTCTTGTTGAGTGTTCTACGAAAATATATTCCGCAAATTGGTTGACGAAACAGCCGCTCCCTCCAAGTATATCGATCGTGCATTTGCGCTGTCGCGCTTCGACAACAGATCAAAACCTTGCGACGCTAATTGCGATAGATGGGTTCAGTATTACTTCAGTTGAACTTTTGTGGTTTTCACAATATGAAGTGGTCATTGAATCCGTTTCCGTTTCCAGCAAGTGATCGTGCGACCTTCGCTCCATGTACGGTTTTAAATTAGTGTATTGAGGCGGGAGCGAGGTGTTTTGTGCTGGCTCTTCAACGGGGCAGTCGAACACTCGACTTTTCGAAACTCAATGGCTGATTTTTCTGTCAGGAGCGACATTTATGTCGCTTTAATTTCATAACGAATTTTGAGAACAATATGCTTGAAGATGCTTCCGTGCTGCCGCCGATGCTGGAAACGCCGTTGACCGAAGTATTGGCATCGTGCCCACTGTCGTTGATGGAGTTTGTCAATGGGATGTACATCTACCAGGTTGGGACGTGCCCCAACACCGTATTGGGCTACGCAACATCAATGGTGCCATACGAGATTGGGTGCGACGGGAATGCCTGTCTGCAACCAATTGAAACCGTTTTGAAAATGGGAAAAACGGTTTCTGGCGGAAACCGGCCCGACTCTCCCGGTCGTGGCAATGGGCACGGGCCGATCGGAACGCCTCCTGGCCAAAACAAGAAGTTGAAGGCTGCTGCAAAACGTAAATATGCGAGAGTGAAGAGCCGCTTGACGCGTGACTTGGCCGATCATCGCAATGTTAAGTACACAAATAATGCATTTTTTTTCGAAGATGCAGTCGAGAATGACAATGAGAACGAGGTTGAGTGGGCCAGGGCGAATAAGGAGTATTCGGTTGCATTGGGGGATGGAACTAATCTCAATGCAGCCCAGAAATTCGGAGGGTTTGATGACCAACCTCAAGTCGGTCTTGTGTCAGCGACCGGTGACATACAAAGGCTCTTGAAGCCTGGCGTAACTGGAGGTGATTATGGTGGTGGTGGGGCGGTCGTCGTCAAATTGGACGTAAATATCGGCGGAGCTACCGACACACGCTATTTTCGGCTGCTCCAAACAACCATTGGGGGAGTAATTTTGCACCACGGCCAGGAATGCACGACGCCAGTAAATCCAGTAACTGCGGCCACCATGGTCGACCGGCATGTGTTTCTGCATTCGATCGTATACGATGGCAAAAAGTTTCTCGTAACGACCGTGGATCCATTGCTGGACGACACAATGTAGAGCAGGTGCCGGCGACGGCGACCGTTGGAGTTTACTGACAATATGTATCAGCTTGCGTGGACAACTTTCACGCAAGCTGATGTTGTTTTTAGTGTCTGTCTGAAGCTGTTGAGGTTGTGGATTGTCACAGCCGGTCCGTTGTAACGACTGATATTCGCCCAGCCTGACTGTCAAACTAATTTGTTTTGCGAGAAACTAAGTCACCGCTACCTGGTCTGTCTGTCGCGGACCATGAAGCCTTCAATAGCTGGGTCTCTTGCTGCGAGCACATCTGAAGCCCAGATTCGGGTCTGATGCCAGGCAGAAGATGGATTCCCGTTGTTTGGCTCGATGTTCGTCCGCAGATTGCTGCTTCCATCCACCTCGAACAATTCGATTCATGCCTTTGGAATCAGCAATCAGTTCAACCTTCTGTGCCGCACTTCCGGGGTAGGCACCGGGCACTGAGTTGGTAAGTTCTGCGACATTGCTGATCATGTTTCGGATGGGAAAGTCGCGGCAGACGTCGATAGTTTTCACATCCACAGATTGAATTTCGGTAATACCAGCAGCCAACGGCTCTTCGCCCCATGGAAACGTGGTGGTTCCACGGTTTGTGGCGGCAAACTCAAATTCGTCCTCCATGGGAAGTCTCTTGCCCATCGCTTCGGCGACGTGTGCGGCAGCCGCCCAGTCGACACTTCGCTTCGGAAGTCGCAACAGAGACGTGTCAAAGTCATCCGCATGCCTTGCGGGCCTTATCGTTTCATAGTCGGCAACGCAGACTTCGGTTTCATCCATGTAGAAATCGTTGACTTTTCTACGATGTCGCGGGGATGAATCGTCAAGCCCAGCCCCCATTTCAAATTCACCGCCGGCCACATACACCATTTTCGATTCTGCCAAACCATTCTGCCAGACTGTGATTGTGGGAAGTGGCACTACGCCATCGATTGGCTTTTCCCAGCGTTCGACGGCAAAAATCGACGGCAAAGAAGCAGGATCATCTGGCACTCGCCGATACACTTCATGAAAACCGAAGCCGGCCACTTCCACCACAATCAGGTATCGACCGGGTTCAAGCGGCGTCACCAACTCGGCCGAAGTTTCAAATCGTCCGATTCGGTCTTAAATCGGCAGTCCAGTGAGTTTGTCCAGAGGCACAATTGCCCATCTTGCTTGGGGATTTGCTGGAGCGTTACTGCCGTTCATGGAATACGTGAGACGTACCGGATGGGTCTTTGCCGCTGGCGCTTCGATTCGCACTACAGCTTCCGGTGGCTCCGGCCTTTGCATCGCCATCAGACCGGTTGTCACCAGCAAGACGGCAATCACGGCTGACAGTGCCGCCATTCCCGGATTTCTTCTGCACCATCGCTGCAGTTTGATCGCAACGCTGGCCGGACGAGCCAAAATGGGGCGTCCATCAAGAAAGCGTTGCAGGTCGTTCGCCATTTCTGCGGCCGATGAGTACCGACTGGCTGGATCTTTCTCCAATGCCTTGATGCATATTGTATCCAGGTCTTTCGGAATCGCCTTGTTGACACTTCTGGGGTTGCGAGCTGGTTCGGTAAGAATGCGATGCATCACCGTGCGAGAGTTCGTTGCCGGGAACGGTCGTACTCCCGTCAGCAGCTCATAAAAAATGACACCAATGGAATACTGGTCACTTGCCGGACCGGTGCCTCGAACGTCTCCTCTTGCCTGTTCTGGCGACATATAGGCGGGTGTGCCAATCACATGGCCACTTTGAGTGACCGTAATTTCGTTTTTTCCTTCTCGGCGAGCCAAACCGAAGTCGGCAATGTGCGGTTCATTGGCAGCGTCTATCAGAATATTGCCCGACTTCAGATCGCGATGAACGATGCCCTTTTCATGAAAAAAATGAGCGGCTCGCAACAACTTCACGGCGAGTATTGTCGCATCTTTTATGGACAACGGGCTGATTCTTATTGTTTCCGACAGGTTGATGCCGTCGATGAACTCAGCGGCTATGTAAAAGCCGTCTCCGTGCTGGCCCACTTCATGAACAGAAATCACGTTTGGGTGATTGACGGCAGCCGCAGCTCTGGCTTCCTTCATAAACAGTTTCGCTGAATCCGGCGCGACGCGTCCCTCACGTGGCACCTTCACGGCTACGTAGCGTTTCAATTCCGTGTCGAAACATTTATACACGGTTCCGAACGATCCTTCCCCCAGCACCTGTCGCACCTCAAAGTGTGCGATCGTCATGCCTTTGTCAGGAACATGTGTCGGAGAATCTTCGGAGGATAAGCTGAACCGGCTCTGACACGTGGGACACGTTATCGAATCCGCAGCCTGTGCTTGCGGACTGGCTTCAAGCGTTGTGTCATTGGCGTCCACTTCAATCGGATGCTGACAGTTTGGGCAGCGAAATTTCATGGCGAGTCTGACCTGCAAAAGCCCGATGGCAAATTGAGAAGCATACACTTACTCTTCTGGTTTGTCACTATTGCCAACACAGCGACTGCGTCTCTGAACCCGGCATTCATTCAGCGTTAAAGACACATCGTAAGGGGCCACGCTGCCAGTGAATGCAACGACCAACGAGTGCGGTGCTCCGGGTGCCTGTTTTCTTCTCGTCTCAACCGTGGAATGGTTGCAATGCAGGTTGATTCTGGCTGCCTGTTTGGGGAAATATGACTCTGTCCAAAGCGTCGATCGAAACAGCGTTCGGTAGTTATGATTGGTACACGAAACTGTGCGCTACTCAGCCGAGGAAAGGTGTCACTTTGGATGGCGATTGTTTGCAAAAGCTGGAATGTTCTGAAGAGCACAGGCTTAGTTACCAAATTGAATGGAGCGATGTTACGTCTTCACTATTTTTCCAATGACATTCTGCATGATGCATTCCCCATGGTGACATCACTGGCTGTGGCTGTGTAGTATCGTATTCCGATATCTATACTATGCGTTGACACGGATTGTATTTCATGAACAAAACGGGACTCATGTTGAAGTTGAATGCGACTCAGGCGAGCATCGCTGGGGCTGTTGTGGTGGTTTGCTTGTTTGTCTTTGCAGCGAATCATGCTGTGGGGCAGGATGTTGCGTCTGAGAAAGAAGATCCCGAACAGACAGCTTCTGGCGTGGCGCTGAAGTTGGATTGGCAGGCGTTGCCGGATTTGCCAGACGAATTGGGAGTTGCCGGTCCGTTTGTGGGGGTGCATAACAATGCGTTGATTGTGGCCGGTGGAGCCAACTTTCCGAAGCCGGTTTGGGACACCAACAAAGTTTGGAAAGACGCCATTCACGTTCTGCAAAAAACGGCAGCGGGCTATCAATGGAAGTCTGGTGGCACGCTGCATCGCCCCATTGCCTATGGAGCTGCGGTGTCTACAGCTGACGGCGTTATCTGCATGGGCGGAAACGATAGCGAGTCTACGTTCACCAGAGTCTTCGCGTTGCAATGGAATCCTAAGACCGAAACCATCGAGCACGTTGATTATCCGTCTCTGCCGGGGGCGTGTGCGTTCGGGCAGGCGGTGCTGCTGGATGGCGTGATCTATCTTGCCGGAGGGCAGGGCAGCGGAGGCCTGGATTCCGCCATGAATAATTTCTGGACGCTGGATCTTTCGAAGAAGCCGGTGCCCAATGCCACTGAATCAGAGATCGCATCTTTTGAGTGGCAGCAGTTGGCCGCCTGGTCTGACGAAGGTCGGGCGTTTAATATTACCGCCGCTCAACACAATGGTTACGACAACTGCGTGTATGTGATGAGCGGTCGTCGTCAGAATGGCGACAAGGTTGAGTTTCTGAAAGATGTCTGGGAATTCACACCCAAAACAAAACAATGGCGACAGCGTGCCGAAATGCCGCAACCAGCCATCGCTGGCACGGGAATTGGCTTCGGCCAGAGTCATATTTACGTATTGGGCGGCGACGACGGAAAGCTGTTTTTCAAGACAGACGAACTGAAAGACGATCATCCCGGCTTTCCGAAAAACGCATTCGCTTATCACACGATTACCGACACCTGGACGTCTGCCGGCAAGTCGCCTCAAAACCACGTCACCACCATTCCGGTGATGTGGGAAGGTCGCATGATTGTTGCCAGCGGTGAAGTGCGGCCTCGCGTGCGCACAGCATCTGTGTATAGCGTGGCCCCTGATGTTAGGCGAAGCGATTTCGGCACCGTTAACTATGCGGTGTTGTTTGGCTATTTGTTGGCGATGCTGGGGGTGGGCGTCTATTTTGCAAGACGCAACAAGAACACCAACGATTACTTTCGAGGCGGGATGCATATTCCGTGGTGGGCGGCGGGATGCAGCATTTTTGCAACCATGTTAAGTTCGCTGACGTTTACCGGAATACCATCAAAAGCGTTTGCTCAGGATTGGGTGTATTCTGTCGGAAACTTTCTGATTCCACTGGCCGCTATTATTGGAGTTTATGTCGCGTTGCCGTTTTATCGCCGCATTGATGCGACCAGTGCTTACGAGTATCTGGAACTTCGATTCAACCGCAGCGTGAGGCTATTCGGCAGCGGCAGTTTCACGCTGTTTCATGTTTTTCGCATGGCGGTTGTGATGTCACTAACAGGGCTGGCACTGGCGATCGCCACACCGTTGACTCCAGAACAGTCGGTGCTGCTGATGGGCGTTCTAAGCATCTGCTATTGCACCATGGGAGGCATCGAAGCCGTCATTTGGACTGACACGATTCAAACAGTCGTGCTGCTGGGCGGAGGACTTTTGGCGTTGGTGTTGCTTATGCTGGGAGCCGACGGAGGTTTCGCTGGATCGCTGCAGGCAGCTGCTGCGGGAGACAAGTTTAGAATTGCCAATTTTCACTGGGACGTCACCAACAGCCAATTGGCGTTGTGGGTTGTGGTTGTGGGAGCCTTCGGGCAGAACCTGTCATCGTACACGGCAGATCAGGCGGTTGTGCAACGTTATATGACGACCAAAAATCAAAAGCTGGCGGCACGAAGTATCTGGACGAACGCCGTGATGACCATTCCAGCTACAGTGCTGTTCTTCGGAATCGGCACCGCCTTGTATTCTTTCTATCGCTCTCACCCGGAACGACTGGATTCCACAATCACCACGGACCAGATCTTTCCACTGTTTATCGCGAATGAGATGCCGATCGGCATCGCTGGCTTGATTGTTGCCGGAATCTTCTCGGCCGCGCAATCCACGGTTTCAACCAGTATGAATTCCACGTCAACAACCATCATCACAGACTTTATGCGACCGTTTAATACATGCCAATCAGAAGATGGCTATCTGAAGGCAGCTCGCATCATTACGTTTCTGATGGGTGTGCTGGGAACCGTTCTGGCATTGTTTTTTGTGGACCCGGATATTCGATCTTTGTTTGATGCGTTCATGAAAGTGATCGGCTTGTTTATGGGCGTGCTGGGTGGATTGTTCGTGCTGGGAGCAATGACACGTCGGGCGAACTCATTCGGCGCGATGTGCGGAGCTGCGGCGGGAACTGCGGTCATGTTTTGGCTATGGCAGTTTACTCGCGTTAATGGATACCTGTACACAGCAAGCGGTATCGTCAGCTGCGTAACGGCGGGATATCTTGCCAGCGTGTTAAAGACTGAACCAGATCGAGACCTGCATGGTTTGACCATCTTCACAATCAAACGCAGTGTCGATTGAATTGTGGCGTTTTGAAACGAGAACAGCTGCAAGTCGGGACTATTTGCCCGTAACAGCTAAACGCGAGAGTTGTCAGTAGTGGATCTTGTTAAAAATCCTGAAGCAGCAAGTATCTTTGACAAGATCCAAGACTCGTCCGGGACATTTCAAAATACGTGTTGGAAATGGTAGCTGGACTCGCCAGAGTTCAGTCAAATGCTGGCGGAACCCGAAGCCTGGCGACTCCGCCTACCCCGCAAAATAACTGTGTCAGACCACTACGACGCGTTTGCGAGTTAACGCCAGTCGCGGGTACAAATTTGATTCTACTGCAACGGACATTTCTGTATGAACGACCAGCCAACAGGCAATCAAAACTCCGCAGGCCTCGCTAACACTCCTCGCAACACGAAATGTCTGCTGGCGTCTGTTGTGATTATTGGCTGCATGACTGCGTGGTTCATCGCCAGTTATCACGGCCATTCTAAAAAAAACACCGCAGTGGCTAAGGACGAATTTTCGGCGGAACGGGCGGTCAACGCGCTGAGCCAGATTCTTGGCGACCAGACGCCTCACCCTGCCGGTTCGACCGCGAATCAGGAAGTTCGGCAGCGACTGGTGGCTCAATTGGAAGCCATTGGACTGGACGTCGAACAGTCATCGTTTGAATTGCAACAGGTGCCAATGTGTAACCTGCTGACTTTAATTCCCGGCAATTCATCCGTTCGGCCAATTTTGTTGGCAACGCACTATGATTCCGCTGAACAAGGCCCCGGCGCAGGTGACGCTGGTTCGTGTGTGGCCGTATTGCTGGAAACGGCTCGCATCCTGAATGAACATCGTCTATCGCAGCCGGATGCACGTCTGAAACGTGACGTGTATTTTCTGTTTACCGATGGTGAAGAATGGGTGCGAAACATTCGCCATGGACTGAACGGCGCGATCGATTTTGCGGAAACTCACCCACATCCAGTGCTGCAACGCCAACCGATCGTGTTGAACTTTGATGCTCGAGGAGCTGCTGGGCCATCTTTGCTGAACGAAACCAGCAGTGCCAACAGCAAACTGCTGCAGCACGTGTTGCCAGCTTTGCCTCGACCAGCCTTTACTGCTTCGTCTTTCGTAACAGTGTACGACCTGCTGCCGAATGCCACAGACTTCACGGTCTTCAGAAATGCTGGTCTGCAAGGATTGAACTTCGCTTTTATCGATGATCCTCACCGCTATCACACAGCGGAAGACAGTCTGGAGTTTTTGGATGCGCGAAGCGTGCAGCATCATGGCAACAATGCGTTGGCAATCGTGCGGCACCTGCTGGATTCTGATCAGCAGGATTTCACCGACACAGAAAACGCGGTGTTCTTCACAGTCGCCGATCATTGGATTGTCTGCTATCCCGAACGCTACGCTGTTCCACTGGCGGTGGTGTTGCTGCTTGTTCAGTTAATCGGAACTCGACTTTCGCTGCGTCGTGGTGCCACCGTTGGGCAGATTTTCGCTTCGTTTGTTGCCATTACGCTGACCGTGGTGGTGTCGGTTGTGTGCGGGGGAATTGTTTCTCAGTTCGAATACCTGCGGCCGCAGTCCTATTATGGATTTGGAGAATTCGATCCATCAATTGTGTGCGTGTTATGGTTTCTGGCCGCGTTGTCGGCGATGGGGGTGTTCAAGTTGTTTCGAAAGCAGACATCAACAGAATCCACATGGGCCAGCGTCTGGCTGGCAAACTCAGTCGTGGGCTTATTGGCGGCGATTTACGTTCCCGGATTCAGCTATGTCATGCTGACTGCGGGGGTCGCTCCTGCGATTCTTGGTTTGCTGCCGTATCGCAAATCGCTGCTATCGGTTGTCGCCATTGCGGCGGCGGGGCTGTTCTGTATTCCTTTGGCGTATCAGTTTGGCATCGCTTTGGGCCCCAAAATGGCGATACCGTTGTCTGGTATTTGTTCGGTGTTTCTGGCACCTCTGTTTCCACTATTTGCCGCCTGCAAAGATTCACATACCAAGCCGTCTATTGTTTGAACGATTTGGGTGAACACCAGAAGCGGGGCTTGCAGGAATGTGCCCACAGCGGGGATTCCAACAGCTCATGCGAACTCAGGCGGTGATTCCGCCGCGTGGTCTTGTGCATGAAAAGCACGGAAACCAATCGGACTGTGGCGATTTGGCTGTGTTTGAGCTACACTTACGGTTGCCTGGACGGGCGAGCCACGGCGATTACCGCTCACGAAATATTTCCATCAGCATCAGCATGTCCACAAAAAACCTTTCTCCACGCGAAGTCATCGCTTTATGTCGGCAGATGGAGATTCGCGCCATCGATTTGCGATTTGCAGATTTTCGGGGTCATCAGCGGCATTTCACGATTCCGGCAGAGCAGCTGACGGAAGAAAAATTTGAAGATGGCTTTGGCTTTGATGGATCGTCAATGCCTGGTTGGCAGGCGATTCATGAAAGTGACATGCTGATCGTTCCGGATTCGCTGACGGCGTTTGTAGACCCTTTCATGAAGCACACGCTGTCGCTGTTGTGCAACGTGAAGGACCCTGTAACACATCAAAGCTATCCGCGCGATCCTCGCAACATCGCTCGCAAAGCCGAAATGTACATGAGATCAACAGGTATTGCCGACGCGGCCACCGTCGGCCCGGATGTTGACTTCTTTGTGTTTGATGGTGTGTCGTTCGATCAAAATGAACACGAAGGCTACTATCACATCAACAGCAGCGATGCTCAATGGAGCCGCGGTAAAGACGCCGTTCATGGAACAGGTCAGCAGGTTCCTTATCGAGGCGGCTATATGATGATGCCTCCGATGGACACGTTTCAGGATCTTCGCACAGACGTAATGCTGGCATTGCAGGACAGCGGTATCGAAGTGGCCAGCCAGCATCGCGAAGTTGCATCCGCCGGGCAATGCGAGGTTTCTTTAAAACCCGATACGCTGCTGGTAACAAGCGATCGTCTGCTGCGAATGAAGTATGTGGTACGCAATGTGGCTAGTCGCCATGGAAAAGTGGCCACATTCATGCCCAAGCCGGTTTACAACGATAACGGTTCCGGACTGCATTTGCAGTTGGCACTCTGGAAAGACAATGCTCCCTTGTTTGCCGGTTCCGGTTATGGCGGCTTAAGCGAAACAGCCATGCACGCGATGGGAGGAATTCTTAAGCACGCTGCTGCATTGCTGGCGTTTTGCTGTCCAACCACCAACAGCTATAAGCGTCTGATTCCGGGCTTTGATGCTCCTGTCAATCTTTCTTACAGTTATCGAAACCGTTCCGCCGCCATTCGAATTCCGGCAAATTCCGGAGACGAAACGCGTCGTCGGCTGGAGTTTCGTTGCCCGGATTCGTCTTGCAATCCGTATCTGGCAAATTCAGCCATTCTGATGGCGATGCTGGACGGAATTCAGAATCGCATCAGCCCCGGCAAGCCGCTGGACAAAGACCTGTACGACCTGGCTCCAGAAGAGCAGCAAAACGTCGCTTCCACACCCGCTTGTCTGGAACACGCGTTGAATGCTCTGGAAAAAGACCAGGACTTCCTGCTTCGCGGCGACGTGTTTACCACTGACGTTGTGGAAAAATGGATTGAGTACAAACGGACGGAAGAAGTGGCTGCAATTCAGCGTCGACCGCATCCGTACGAATTCGCTTTGTACTTTGATTGCTGATTGGCTGATTGAAAGCTGCTGTTATGCTGAATTCGTCTGTGACGGAATTTTCCGGCTTGAAGTGTCGAGTGATAGACGCACTTCCGACTGGCACCGCACCAGAAATTGTTGTTGTGTTATGTCACGGCTTTGGCGCTTCGGGCGACGACCTGGCGGCCTTTGGCCCCCATTTGATCGGCAGCAGCGAAGCAATCGCCGCGCGATGCCGATTTGTTTTTCCGGAAGCACCGATCGATCTTGGCCCCATGGGAATGCCTGACGGCAAAGCGTGGTGGGCCATTAATATGTCGCGTTTGGCCATGATCAATCAAACGCAGGAATACGAAAAACTCACCAGCCTGGAACCCGAAGGCATGGTGGAAGCGTCGACTCAACTGCATGAAGCGATTCTTCAGATGCAGGCAAAATTTGACCTTCCGGCCAGTTCGTTTGTGGTCGGTGGTTTTTCTCAGGGAGCGATGATTGCCACCGATGTGGTGCTGCGACACAAGTTGAAGCCCGCTCAGCTGACGCTGTTTTCCGGAACCGTTTTGTGCAGCGAAGACTGGAAGGCCTTCGCCGCCGATCACCCCGGATGCCCGGTGCTGCAAAGCCATGGTCGCCAGGACATGGTTCTGCCGTTCACACCGTCAGAATGGCTACGCGACCTGTTGTCCGAAAACGGTTTCGGAGTCTCATTCGTCCCCTTTAACGGCGACCACACCATCCCGATGGAAGTGCTGACCAAACTGGTAACGGTGCTGGAAGAACTCTGAACGGATGCGAAGATATCCTCAGACAGCCAACTCAAATGTGGCGGGCTTCATGTGTTTCTTGCTGATTAAGGCGAATGGTGGAGAACGGGATGTCAGAATCCCCACAGAAAGTCCGTGAGCAAGTGTGGCCAATCAGCAACAAATCCGGCACAGTTGAATCTGCGGACCGGGAAGTCAACAATACGCGTTGATACAGGGATTATCCCGTCGACGTTACTGAGTTACAGGAAAAACTTTCATGCGTTTCACTTCATTTGCCGCAGCAATTCTTCCAATTACTTTAGTGGTCAGCGCTGTTGTTGCGGACGAAGCAACAAAGGCAGAACCAGCCAAAGCAATAGAAGCCGTCAAGGTCGAAACCCGCGAGGTCAAACTTAAGGACATGGTTCTTAACATTCCAACCTCATGGGAACAGCAGGAAAATTCCAGCACCATGAGACTGGCCACATATCACGTACCAGTCGCCGAAGGTGATTCTGAACCGGGCGAATTGACCGTATTTAACTTCGGCAGCGGAGGTGGCAGTGCGGGCGACAACATTGATCGTTGGATTAAACAGTTTTCCGGTGAAGGCCGCACCGCCAGGGTCACAAAAGGCAAGGCTGGTGACAACGAGTACTTTTTTGCCGACATTGCGGGCAGCTACAACAAGCCAGTTGGCCCTCCTGTGCTGCGAAAGACAGAGCTGGCAGAAAACTACCGCATGCTGGGCGTTATTTTAGTGCTTGAAGGCAAAGGAACATACTTTCTAAAGCTGGCTGGTCCCGATGCGACAATTAAGGCTCAGGCCAACTCATTGCGAGCGTCCTTTGGCGGCGACGCAGCGACGGAAAAGGAATTTGGCATTTAGTCGATTGTGAGTCTGGCTGGACAGCGCCAAGCCTCAATCACTGGCAGGGCGTTAGCTCCGGTTTTCTTTCCGTGATCCGCACAAACCGCGGCTAACGCCCTGCGGTTACTGAGACCTGACTGGAATCCAAACTAAATCAAGAGGCCGGTGAATCAGCGGCGTGCATGTCTCCGCTGAATTCAACTCAACTGCAGTTTGCCTGTTGATTCTCGCCTCGGAAGTCACGAACCGCGAAAGGTTCCTGGAATCGTGTTGTTGTTTGCATTTTCTTGTTGGTACAACGATGTTGCTGGCTCGGATTAGTTTCGTTCCTCACATGGACCATGAAGAGGCCGAACTGGTCACGGTTGCTGAAGCCTATCTGGCGTCGTTACTGAAAAACGGCCAGATCTGCGGAGAACACGTAACCGGCTGGACCGACTGCATTATGCACGCCTACGTTCGAATTCCCCATCGCGATATCCTGCTCCCAAAGTATCATTCCGTTTGGGGGCAGCAGGAACTGGCAGCCGTGGAACGCCAGTTTGGGGCGAAGCCGGAATGGAAGATTCTGGACGACGACACGTCGGCTCGGGTTCCCACGCTAAAGTCCGCTGCTTCACTTTACCTGTTCACGCACGGGCTAACCAACGCCAGCGCCGTAATGCATGGTTCACGCGGAACTTCCATCCCTTTACCGCTGCTGCCCATCAGCGACCTGTTGCGAGAAGAATTGTTTCTTTGGCAGCAAAGCTATCTTAATCACGATCGCATCTGGCTGGATGGCGGACCACTTGAAATTGCCGCCTATAAAGAACTGGCTGAACCTGATAGCCAGCTGCTGTCCGCAGGTCGTGACCTGTGCGCTCGCATTGAAGAAGCGACAGGCAAACCCACCTATCTGTATCTGCTAAGACACTGGGGAATCGCGGCCGAAGAGGAAACTCGACCGTGTCCGAAGTGCGGTCAGGAGTGGCGAGACAGTTCCAGCCCAATGCCGTCCAAACGCCCCTTTCGCAAGTTCCACTACCGCTGCGATCCGTGCAGATTGGTTTCTCACAGAGCCGTCGCTTTCGGCGACGCTGAACTAGCAAAAATTGGCGCCTTTCCCAAGCCAGACGCTGCGGAATAGATTCCGAACGCTTTTGCTTTAAAGACAACAGGCAATTCGCAAGTCAGCGTTACCGCAACTCTAACGGGTTTCATTCACGAACCGATTTCAGATCCGTTCGATCAGCCGCTAAGGAACAGTCCCGAACTTTTACCCCGTTTTCTGTTGCACTGCGTCAGCACAATGACGTCAGGTGTGTCGTGACCACGAATCATGCAACACGCGTGACACGCTTCTGGTTGCGGAATTTGCGTTGCTAAGAAGTCAAACCGCGGCTAACGCCGTGCGGCTGATTTGATCTGCTGCTTCCTGTCCCTGCAGCCGCCAATTGAACGACTGCGCCCTGTGCAAAGACGCACTAAAACGTTTGCCGCAAATATCGCACAAATCGAGCAATCAAAGACACTCGCTGCGTGCTGATCCGCAAGTGGCCGACGGAATACAGCAACAGTGGTTGTTGCTTCGTGTTTGTGAGTTCTGCCGTTACAAAGTAGTTCGGGCTAAGCGGCGAAATTCCCACTTCTGTTGGACGTCCGCTGATAAGTCCGGCTGCGTTCAGCGCCAATGGCAGCATGTCAGCTTCAAGCTGCCCCACTTCGCGAATTTCAGCGGTCATCACCGGTCCACTGATGCGAGGTGAAAATTCGGCCGTCTGCGATTTCCGAATGTACTCAACGTTGTCCTCGCCCACACATGCAACAAGTTCAACATCGGAGTTCACACCAACATGTCCCAGCATTGTTCCGCGTTCAATCCACGCTCCAGAATTTTCCGGGGCCATCGCGGAGCCAAACCAAAGCTGTGGTAAGTCTGGATGATGTTGGTGAGCCGTCTCTATTGGCGGCAGGAATATTCCGTTATGTTTGCTGCGAATCGTCAGCTTTTCCATCTGGCGTTCAAAGTCGGCAACTCGCAACATTGCAGCATTTGATGCTTCCTGAATTGCGGGCAGCGATTCAGAACCAGCCGTTATTGGATTTCTGCGTAGTGATTCCAGTTGAGACGTAAGTTCATCGCTTCGACCTTGTAGTCGCTGCAGGTTTTTCTGTAACTCGAAGTTTTCCAGCACCGCCAGCACGTCGCCGATTTGCACCTGCTGTCCATAGGTCGCAACGGGCCGAATGCGTCCGGAAAGCTCAGCAAACACGGGCGGCGCCTTCGATTGAACATAGGCTGGCACCACAACTGACTGCGGCAACGGCCACAACAACGCGATCGCCCCAAGTGCAGCAAATATCGCAGTTCTAAAACGCACACGCATTTGCGGTTCGTCGCTTGTTGCAAGTTCCGCTTTCAGCATCATGGCGAATCGCCCAAGCGGAATCGCCACGCTTCCCGTCAGCAAGGTTAGACTCAGTATTGAACCGACAAATTCCACGTGCCATTGTTTTGAGACTTCCTGGACAAGCTTCAAAATGGCAAACGTCAGCAGCATTCGGTACGCCAAAGCCAGCAGGCCATATATGAGTAACGTCGTTCTGCGATGTTCTGATTCCATCAATGCCTGTCGCCGGCCGGTCATCAGCCGAACAAACCAGCTTTGCACAAATGCCGCTGCACGTGAACTCAGGTTCGGAATTCCCAGCCAGTCTGTCAACAGGAAATAACCGTCAAACCGTAGCAATGGGTTGCCGTTGAACAGCAGAGTGTTTAACGAACACAGCAACATTGTGTTCAACAGCAGCGAACGAGTCACTCCCGGTTCACAAAACCACCACAGAATGGTACAAGCCACCGCTATCGAAAGTTCCACCAGAATGCCGCTAAATGTTATCAGCATTCTTTCGCGTATGGGCAGTGTCCACGCATCGCTGACGTTGGTGTACAGTACGGGAGTCATCACCAGCAGCATCACACCGCATTCGTTGCATTCCGCCTTGAAGTACCTTGCACAAAAAGCATGGCCGGCTTCGTGCAGCACTTTTACGGCCACAAACACCAGCAGCATTATTGCTATGTTTGGGGCTCCCAGAAATTCCTGAATCGTTGGCAAGGCTTGCTGCAGTTCTGAGAACCGCAACACGACGATCAGCAAAGCGGAGAACGCCACAAAGGCCATAGCCTTCCAGAATTGTGGGCGAAACGCAAACTGAACGTGCGGCAAGACATTGTCCAGAATATGCGTCGGATTCAGCAGCGGTACCTGCAGTCGGAGAATCTGAAATAACGGCTTCAGGTATCGCAGCGGGCCATCCGCTTCACTACCGGAACGCAGACGCAACGAATCACCAGCGACGGTTTGTCGAATCAACTGATGTCCGGCCAGATGGCGGATAAAGTCTGCCAGATCTTCCGGACCTACGCCACGATCAGGGAATCGTTGCCGAAGCACAGCCAGCATTTTCGGAAAGGGCGTCTTTCCGTCCAGTAAATTCAGAATGGCGTATTCGGCGTCGTCCAGCAAAGCGTAGTTCAGCGTCAACGGATCTTTCACCACCCAACCACCGGCGTCGTGGACAGTTGCCTGCAGGTCAAATCGTTTGATCCAGGGAATCTGCAAGTTCACATCTCGCGTCGTTAATGAACACCTGACAAACCACACGCAAAAACTCATTATCGCCCGCCGTACGAAACGACTGTACGACGGTCAAACCCTACCTGGACAGAGCCATGTCTCAATCAGCCGCAGGGCGTTAGCCCCGGTTTGTGCGAATCGTGGTAAAAACCGCGGCTAACGCCCTGCGGCTGATTGAGGTAACAGAAATACTGATGTTTCATTTAAGCTGCCGCCGTTCAACTGTGCCTATTTTTGAATCTCCAATGACGCGATCATGCCTGGCAGCACCTGCAATTCTGAGTTATCGAATTCCGCCCAGAATCGGACCTGCTGATTGACCGGGTCGATTTCCTGGCTCACAAAAGTCACTTTCCCCAGCAGTGCAATATCGGTTCCACCGGAACTCACGACGATCCGAACCCCTTTACCGACCAATGCCACCGATCCATCACTTGCCGAAAGAAACCCTTCGGCTCGCAGACGCTTCAGGTCGATGATGCGAGCCACTGGAGCTCCTGGTACCACCCACTCGCCTGCCTGCTTCTCAATCTTCGCGATGACTCCGTCAAAGGGAGCTCTGATGTTCCGCTGTTCCAGTTGCAGCTGAGCCATCTCGACAGCGTTAACCTGCAGTTGGTTGTTAACACCCGCAATCAGCTGATTCTTCTGTTCCTGCTGCAGCACAGTGTTGTAGCGTGCAATCTCTTCAAGCTTCTGATTCAACGACGCCTTTTCCGCCGCAGGCTTCATTCGCTGCACGGCCAGAGCTTCCTGAGCCTGTTTGATTTCCAGCTGGCCTTTGGCGACAGATGTCTTTAACCGATCAATCTGGGCTTCTGAAATGCTGCCTTTGAAAGAACTGCGAGCCGCGACGGCTCGTTCCAGTTCGTGCTTGCGAAGTTCGACTTCTGCGGTGGCAATTCCAACGGCAGAATCACTCAGCGCTTCGGCTTCAGCAATCTTCAGAGCGACTTCTTTTACTGTTTTTGCAGATTGCGCTTCTCGCAGTTGAGCTTTTGCAGAAAGCACGGGCAATTCGTCTTCGGCTTTCAAACTGGCGATTTGCAGATTTAACTTGCTGGCCTGCAGTTGCAGGAGCTGCTCTTCGTTTTCCAGTACGGCAATTACATCATTCGTTGAAACGGCTTGCCCCTCAATGACTTCAATCGCAAACAGTGTTCCGGCATCTCGAGCGGGCAATTCGGCTTCTCTGGCAAGGCTGATGGTCACCTGCTGCACATGAATACTGCTATCCTGAGCGACCAATGTTTGCACCGGATTAAGCAGCAGCATGATCATCGTTGACAGCGCTGCACCGAGGCCCATTTTACTGCGGCAAACAACACGGCTTGGTACGTCTTCTTGTCTGGCACGGGAAGCGGATTCCACGGCGATTCTCCTTCAGGACACAACAAAACAATCACAACCAGGCAAAACGAACCTGCTGCCAGAACTCAATAACTTCACGAAACCAAACAAAGCCCAGACTTCGACGTCCACAGGAAATGCGTGCAAACACCGAAGTCCCCGGACGAAGCAATTGATCTGTGGTCGACTGCAATTCTGCAGTTCCATGACAAACCAGTTGACCATCCACCAACTGAACGGCGTTGTCGACTGTGGTTAGATTCGTCGCCCAATCCTGATCGGGAGCCGCCTTAATACGATAGCGGATTGCTGGATGTTCTTCGCCCGAATCTATTGCATCGTTAACGTAGACCACCAGATGATCTGGGATTTTCAGATCCAGTCGCCATGTGTCGTCGATTGGAATCACTTCAAATAGCAGTTGCCCTCGCTGTACGGGGCGCCCTGTGAGCTCCTGCTGAGGATTCCGCAGGAAAACGATTCCGTCAAATGGAGCAGTTATCTGCAAGGCGGCTGACTGTAGTTCAATCAGTTGTAGTTGCTTTTGCAGATTCTCCAGCTGCTTCATAGCCAACTGTTCTTCCCCACTGGATTTTGCATCACCGCCCGTCAAACGGAGTGCTCGGACGGATGCCAGTCGAGCGGTGGTTGTTTCAATATCGCCTAAAACCTGCTGACGTTCAAGATCCATGTCTGGGTTGGACATGGTCAACAGCGGCTGTCCCCTGGTCACCGTAGCTTCATTAACAAACAGCACATCTTCAACGGTTCCGTTTTCTGCGGCAAACACTTTTCGCTGATTGCTGGATTCAATCCGGCCATTGACTTCGACTTCAAAATCGGCTGGCCAGAATGACAGAAATGCAAATATTGCGGCCGCAATCAAGACTCGCATCTTCAACCGCCCTGATGAAACACCAGGCAGCCACGATTGCTCGCGTTGGCATGTCGCTGCGAACACTGCGGCAGACGCCGCAACAATTTGTTGAACCAAGGTTTCGTCGGGGGGATCTTCGTGATTGAATGTCTCAATCATCAATTGATGCAACTCAGCGGGAACAGCGATATCCGCTCGAATGTCGGTGTCGTTCCCATGTTGATGCAGAGGAATGATACGACACTGAGTGACTCCGGATTGCATCAGCGTCGCTGCAGCCGCCACGACATCGGCACTTTTGCCGGAAACATCATCGCTGGAAATATTGCCGAGGTTGACCCAGCTTTCAAACGCTGAATCGCCACCAGACGAGTTCACCAGCGTTTCAGCAGCTTGAACGGAGGCCGACTGAGCGTTCGGTTGCTTCACACCGGTCACTGCGGCAACTCGGGCCCGCCCGTTGGCAGGTTGACACACCGTTAGCCGAACGTTTCCCAGGACGGCGGCGCCGTCTTGAGCCAGCACGTTGGCGGCGTCGGATGACGACTTGCACAGATGCAACGTATTCACGAGGCTCAAAATTGATGAACTCTTGTCGATTCGCGTTTCGTATTGCGAAAGCAACTGGCGGCTGACAAAGCTTCCGATAACGGTGGCAATAGCCTGAAGCCCCTCGGCAACACTTTGTTCGGGAGCGATCAATCTGCCACAGCGAGCCACAAGTACCAAAGTAAGGTTCTTTGCCAGAGCATGTACGACGGTTATGCGATGAACTACCGCCTTTGCTTCACCTGCGGAGTCCTCAGTATTGAACTGAGTTCCGCGTTCAATGGCAGCCAGCAGGCTTTGGTGTTCCGCGGCGGCAATGGGAAAACTCAGCCCCTCCGCAGAAAACCGTTCTGAAGACTCGGGACGCACCAGCAGAACGTCGAGATCAGAAGTTTCGGCGAGATGCGCCGAAGCAGAGTTAGCAAGCTGCTGAATGTTGGAATACAAGGCGGCATCCAGCGCCGCTTCTCGCTCAATCGCGTCCAGTCGCGTTTCGAACTGATTAAGCCAGGCGTCAGACATCACCAAGTAATTTCACTTCGAGTTCCGTGGGAAACGTATTCCGAATCAATTCTTCGGCAGCGACAGTCGGCATCAAGCCTAACCCACCTGCATGCGCAAGCGTTGCGTGTGAAGATGCAGTTCTCGCAGCACCCACACAGAACGACATGTTCTGCCCAAACGCCTATTACTTATCGGATAAGTTTAACACCCTGACCTTGAGGTTTAGCAGGTTGCGGCTGTAACGGCTGTATTCAGCAGGCCCAAAATTCACATCAGGAAGAATAGGGGGATTTCATGTTCTGCAAGCAGGCTTCGCTGATAACTCCGCCCTTACTGACAGCAATTGCGACTATGAACAATTCGGAACGGTCATCTATGCCGACATCAACGCATAGCACTGTAATGTTTTCGCGCGGAACACGATGTTTCCCGCATACGCAACTTTGCCATGCGTAGCCTGGCTGTACGGAAATAGCCCCCATTATCACCTCGTCTCACACCAAGAATGCTGCATCCTGCCACGCTTCGTCGCGTTTGGCTGACGCTTGCGTCGCGTGTGGTCGAGTTCAGTGTCTGCTTGCGTTTGCCATCGCACTGTCGGTGATGGCTGGCTGCCGATCGCCGAATGCCTGGCGAGAAACGATCGCGAATGACACAACAGCGGTCGACACGATCACTCAAAAGGTCGAACGCCCCGTCACAGAGATTCATCCGGCAGCATGGTCTCAGGCTCCGGTTACGGTTCGACACCGTGAAGATCTGGCAACGATTCAATATCGAGACATGTCTCTGGACGAAATTCTGCAGATTGCACTGCAGAATTCAGAAATGCTGCGAGAACTGGGTGGCACTGTACTGACTAACCCGGCCAGCATTCATTCACGGTTCACCGGCGGACTGGCCGTCACTGATCCGCGCTTCAGTCCGGAAGCTGCGTTGAGTGCTTTCGATGCGCAACTGCGAGGCACCGCTTACTTCAATAAGAACGATCAACTCTATAACAACCCGTTCTTTGCTGGTGGTACCAATGCATTCCAGCAGGACCTGCACGAATACAGTCTGGAACTTTCGAAGTATACAGCCACGGGTTCCAGAGTCGCGTTGCGATCGTCATCGATCTTCAACGGCAACAATGCTCCAGGTAACATCTTCACCAGTGCGTGGGATACTTTGCTGGAAGGCGAAATTCGTCAGCCGTTGATGCAGGGAGCGGGCGTTCAGTTTAACCGAATTGCCGGACCTGGAAGCTCGGTCGGCGTCTATAACGGCGTGCTGCTGGCGAAAGTCAATTCGGATATGAGCCAGACGGACTTCGAAGTGGCGGTTCGCGACTACGTTAATAATGTTACCAACGCGTATTGGGATCTGTATTACGCCTATCGCGACCTTGACGCTCGCAGCCAGGCCATGAAACGATCTCTGGAAGCGTGGAATCGCATTAAGGCTCGGCAGGAAAGCGACCTGGAATCAGGCGCGGCGGAAGCTTTGGCCCGTGAACAGTACTATCGCTTCAAATCAGAAGTTGACGAAGCGTTGTCTGGAAAGATCACTCTGGGAACCCGCACCGGCAACGGCAGCACCGGCGGAACACTGGAAGGTGCTGGCGGAGTTCAAACAGCAGAACGTCGGTTGCGTCTGATTACTGGGATGACAATCACAGACGGTGAGATCATTCGTCCCTGCGATGAACCAACTGAAGCCGATATCGCCTTCGATTGGAACATCATTCAGCATGATGCTTTGCTAATGCGTCCTGAACTGCGAAAACAGCAGATGGCAGTTCGCAAGCGTGAAATGGAAATTCTGGCGGCTCGCAACTTCCTGAATCCTCGTCTGGACGCTGTTGGTCGATACCGCTTTCGCGGATTCGGAGACGACCTGCTTAGCAACGGAGCCAACACCAGCGGACCTGCATCGGCAGTGCGCAACATGATGGGCGGCGATCAGCAGGAATGGTTCCTGGGCCTGGAATACGAAGTGCCACTGGGCTATCGAAAGGCCAATCTGGCCGTTCGCAACGCTGAGTTTCTGTTGTCCAGAGAACGAGTGATCTTTCGCGAGCAGCAAAGAGAAGTCGTCCACAATCTGAGTAACGCAGTGACGGATGCCGCCAGAGCCTTCGAAGCCTGCCGTAATAATATGAATCGGCTGATTGCAGCTCGAGAAGTGTTGACGGCTTACGAAACTCAAGACGAAAACGACATGGATATCGACGTTGACCATCTGTTGGATGCTCAACGAAAGCTTGTTGAAGCTGAACTTCGTTACTTCAGATCGCGTACCGAATACGCTCTGGCACTCAAGAATGTGCATCTGGAAAAGGGCTCGCTTCTGCAGTATCACAACCTGCATGTCTTTGACCGTCAAACCATGCAGACTCACGGGTATGAAGGATCGAACACCGCGACAGTGGATGCAGATGCCGTGATGGCAGTTCCAGACGACTCAGCCGAAGCCGGTGTCCATGAGCTTACCACTCCGCAGGGAGCCGCAAACGCCCAACAGGCTTCTGCGACCGGCGTATAGTTCTGCTTTTATTGGCAACGGCGTGTTGTTGCAGTGGTTGTGAGCTGAGTGCGGAAATAGACTCTCAGTTCCGCACTGGTTATCAACATCGCTGGATTGCCATATGACGCCGAACAACATCAGTCCCATCGCTTCAACGCCAGCAACGCCGTATTACTCCGTGATCTTCACATCCATCCGTGCAGCTGGTGACGACGCAAACTACTCCGCAATGGCCGATTGCATGCTGCTGATGGCGGCGGAGCAAGACGGATTTCTGGGAGCTGAAAGCGTCAGAGATTCGTGTGGTGTGGGAATCACTGTTTCGTATTGGCGGGACCTGGAATCGATTGAACGCTGGCATGGTGTCGAGGAGCATCGGCAGGCCCAATCGCTCGGCCGCTTGCGATGGTACGACTGCTTCTCTGTACGAATCTGCAAGGTAGAACGAGACTACAACTTTTGCCGTCCCGCTGATCGCTCCGCCGACTCTTGAAGCTCTGACTGAACGCGTTTGCCCCCACACGGGGTAGCGACCAGGCTTTGGCAGCATTGCAGCCGTTTCGCTTGTTGCCGTGTCTGTTGCGGATAAATACCGCGCTTTGCTGCCCACGCTGGTTCCGTTGTTTTCGCAGCTTGGTTTTCGTTCCGCAGCAAGTTTCGGCCGGCAAATCGGCAATCAACGACGGACGGACGTACGGAATTCGTTTCGGAAACGTTTCCCCACTACGGACTGTAGACAAGCCTTGCCACTGCTATTAAGCTGAGACTCCCCTTCGGCGGTTCCCCTTCAGGTATTCAGGACAGACCAGCGTTGTTGCGTTTACGGAATTGGCCCGGATTGCTGTCGGCCATCTTCGCCAACAAGTTGCAGCAATCTGGCCGCAGCTTAGCCGTTGTTGAATTCACTTAACTCAGGAGTTCCCATCATGAAAAAGCTCTCTGGATTGTTCGCGTTCACCCTGTTTACCGCAAGCAGTGTCTTGCTGAGTTCTGTCGGCGTTGCCGACGAACCATCAGTGGCAGCCACTGCACCGTCAGCAGCCACCGTGTATTCTAAAGTGACACGCAAGGACGCGGAAGAATCGCTGAATGTGCCATGTCCGGAAATCGGAATCCACAGAGACGCTTCTTTGGGCAGCGTGCTGCAAATGCTGCACGAACACATGTTTGCTGAAACTGGAATTCCTGTTGTGTTTGTTGTTGACCAGGTGGAATTGGATTTGGAGGCCATTGCTTCGCTTGATGAGGTTCTGCTACCTGAGCTGACTCTACATGCAGGAACTCACTCATGCAAAGACGTGCTTGACCTTTTAATGAAGGCAACTGTTGATCCTGGATTGGCCTACATTCCGGCGGACGGTCACATTTTGATTACGACTAAGACAAAAGCTGATGAGAGTTTAGAAACGCGGATCTATGACGTCACCGCTTTTCTGCCAGCATTAGTGGTCGACAAACATACTGAACGGCCCAGTCGCAAAAAGAAGGGCGGCAAGAAGTCAGGGCGAAAAGCTGCAGAAGCTAAAAATGCTGCGATCACCACTCAATTCGGAAGCGCTGGCGGTGGAATGGGCGGGCTTGGTTCCGGCGTCGCTCAGGGCGCGATCAAACAGCAGGCTGAATCCGAAAACCAGCTAAGTGAACAGATCATTTCACTGATGCAACTAATTTCCGAGCAAACCGAACCTTCAGCGAAATGGATGGAAACCCACGGAGAAGGCGGCACGATGTCAACCTATGGTCAGTACTTAGCCATTCGGCAAACTTATGAAATTCATCAACACATAGAATCGCTTCTGGCACAGCTGCAAAAGGCAATCAACACCGGCGGTCCACTGCGGTTTCCCACGCCCGACGCAAGTCAACAGATGCACGGCTTCGGGACCCCCGGATACGGTGGTTTGGG
>CALFSX010000076.1 GCA_937916515.1 uncultured Planctomycetaceae bacterium
GTTCGAGAAATCAGTCTTGATGCAACGCTGGGCTGCGACTGCCTTATTGTCTGATATGTTATCAGCCGATCGCAAGTCTGTCACGATAACACGACTTCACGATGATGCTATATTCATAGCAATCAATTTCATGGGGGCCAATTCTGAAGGAATTCGCTTGTCTGCACTATTTGCCTGGTGAACCGCTTAGGCTGGTGGCGAAGTGGGTTTTCAGGGTTCGTTCGCCGATGAGTGTGACGACGCTGAAGAAGACGACTCCCAGCAGTGTGGCGACGAAGACTGTGGCGTAGAGTTCGTCCATGTTCATGCCCTGCGATTTTTTTTGAATCATGGCACCCAGCCCCGGTTGGCCGGAACCGACAAAGAACTCGCCCACAATTGCACCTACAATGGCCGCACCTCCAGCGATTCGAATGCCGCTGATCATGTAGGGCAGGGAACTGGGCAATCGCAGTTTCCAGAGTTCCTGCCACCATGTCGCCTTGTTCAGACGGAAGAGTTCCAGCAGACTTGCTTCAACCTGCAGCAGTCCTGTCGTGGTGCTGGTGATGACGGGGAAGATGCTGATGATCATGGAAATCAAAGCGACGCTCAGGAACCCACGTCCGAATGAAATCACAACAATAGGGGCAACGGCGATTATTGGAACGGTTTGCAGCAGGATTGCAAAGGGGTAAAAAGTCGTGCGAATTAAACGCGATTGAGAAAACCCAAACGCACAAATGACTCCCAGGATCGTACTTGCAAACAATCCCAGAATCGCAGCAGTGCTGGTCCGCATAGCTGCGTTCAGTAACTTTGGAGCTTCCTTTTTAAGTGCCATCATCACTGACGTGGGAGCTGGCATTACGATTGGGGAAACACCGGTAAGCCATACGACCGCCTGCCAGCAAAAAATTGCCAGCACCAGAGCGGTTAACGGAGCAATGATGGAAAGGTAAAAGCGTTGTGACATTGGGGGCTTAACCGAATTGTCCTGCGGCGGCCGCTGACCTTAGTGCATCGGTGACTTCAGCAACGGCAGAATGAAATTGAGGCGTGTTCCGCAGCTGACCACTGCGTTCTGCTGTCAGGTTGATCTTCAGGTCTTTGTGAATTGTTGACGGTCGATTCCCCAGAACCAATACTCGATCGCTCATGAAGACTGCTTCGGCGATATTGTGCGTTACCAGCACTGTCGTTAATGCCTGGGCTGCATGGATTCTGCGAACGTCTTCTTCAAGCTGCATTCGTAATAAATCGTCGAGTGCAGAAAATGGTTCGTCCATCAGCAACAGGTTGGGGTCTCGGACCAAAGCTCGCGCCAATGAAATTCGCATTTGCATGCCACCGGATAGAGCGGACGCTTGTTTCACCTTGTCTGCGGTTGTTAGTCCAACCAGCTGGAACAATTCGTCAATGCGATCGCTGCTGATTTGTGTCGGCTGCGTGCCAAGTTCGGACGGTAGTCGGACATTGCCTTCGGCTGTTCGCCAGGGCACAAGATTCGCACTCTGAAAGACCATGCCCGTGGCAGCTGGCGAACTGCTATCGGACGACGGCGACTTTACTGTACCTGAGGTTGGTTGAGTAAGGCCGGCGATTAAGCGTAACAAAGTCGATTTGCCGCTGCCTGAAGCTCCCACGACACTGACGAAATCGCCGCTGTGAATGGTCAGGTTTTGAACCTGCAACACGATTGGTGATGAAGTGTTGAATCGAACGGAAACGTCATGCAGCTCAGCAATAGAGACTTTCGTGTCGATGGAATTCGTCACGAGATAATCGGCCATAAAAAGGATGCGAGAAATCACCTGCAGGCTGCAGTTGTAGTCTTAGCAGACTACATACCGAAAGCCAGATTTCAATCTGGCGAAGCCACCGGCTACTTTTCGTTAGCGGCTTCCTTGTTTTTGGCGATGTACTTCAGGGCGTTTTTTAGAAATGTTGCAAAGTGAACGTTTTGGAAGTCGTCGATGTGTCCCAGCGACGTGTAGAAGCTGATGCCGCCGTCGCTTCGCCGGTTGAACCATGCCACTGGTTCGGGCGATTGGCTTGGTATTGTTCCCGTCAGAATAGTATCGGCTGTTTCAGCAAGCGGGCTGACCACGTACAGCGAACCGTTGCCGACCAGTTGCGATGTGTCAACATCGTTGAACAACGCTTGTTTCAGGTCTTTGTTAAGGTCTGCAACAGTGATCGCTGTTTTCGGACCTGCTTTGTGATGATTGGAATAGTTCCCACCGAAAACCTGTTTGTCGAATTCCGGCCAGTCAGCCAGACCTTCAGGGGCCGGTTTTTCTCGCAGACAAAACGCGTGGCTTGCCGTGCGAATTCCAACCACCGGCTTACCAGATGCGACGAACTCTCTGACGAATTTAAGCTGGGCTTCCGGCAATGTTCGGCGACGGACGCTCACAAACAGCACGTCTGCGTTGGCGACAGTATCGATGCCCGGGAGGTTGTTGGCTTCGTTAGCGTCATCCCAGACAAAGCTGACTCGGAAATCGTGTCCCAGTTGCTCACGGGCAAACTTTGGCAGTGATTCGTTCGTTTGGTATTCTTTTTCGGCGCACAGCACGACAAGGTGTTTGCGATCGTCTTTCGCAAAGCGGAACTCTTCACCGCCGATCAGGTCGGTGCTTAAAATAGTTGGGCACCAGTGCTTTTCGATGTGTTCGACAACCAGGTCCGTGCCGGTGAAATGGCTGACGAATGGAGCCATTCCGGGGTTGTACATGGTGTCAGTCATGTCTCGCATCAGGACCACGTTTTGTCCCTGCTGCACCATTTGCCGAATCGAAAACGGGCGACCGAGCACGCACATGTTTGTGTGAACTCCCATGACGATGACGTTGGTGATTCCTTTCTGCTTCAACAGATAAAACGCTTCAGCGCTATCTGTGATTGCATCGTTCGCAGCGATCTCGATGGCGGGGTGCTGACGACTCCATGCTTTGAAACTTTTTATTGGGGTGTCACAGTCGCAGCCTCCATCAGAATCATCAATGGGCAAGGTTGCACCTTCAACCGTCTTGTCCAGATGACACCATCGTTGCAGGGGGATCGTTGTTTCGACGACCGGCGCCGACTGAGCCAGCTTTCTTTGAGGCGTATCTTTATAGAAGTCCAGCGTGTCGCTGGGGCAGTGGATAATGAGTGCTCCACGTTTTCGAGCTGCCTTGATGACTTCATTCATCCTCGGTGCCATCTGGCCGACTCGTTCTGTCGCCTGCGGGCACCAGTGTTTATCCCACATGTCGCAGACCACGATTGCCGTTTCCGATGCCTTCCACGTGGCGGGCGCAGTCGTGGTGTGCCAGCGTCCGCTTTCACTGGCGGTTTCGGACCGCTGACGGACGTGCAACCGGAGGTCGTTGTCGTTGCAACGGGCCTGCGTCGTACTTAGCAGGGCTACGCCGATGGAGAGCCACGTTAAACGGTTAAGTCGCGCCAACATAATGGATGCCTATCGTTGCGGGTTTCTGAGGTCAGGTTGAAGCACTAATCTGCAGGGGGCCATGCAGGCGAGTCGTTGACCAGATCGCGATAGCCTGCTTCGATGGCATTCACCAGCTGGGTTTCTTCTGCGATTCCGCGGCCAGCCAGGTTTTGGGTTTCACCCGGATCAGTGCTGATGTTGTAGATTTCGAAGTTTGTGAGAGTGGCGGCTTTGGCTGCGGCAAGCGTTGCTGGTGTCAGGTTTTCTGTTCTTGGTAAGTCGCCACCGTTCAGGCGGGCCAGCACTTTCCACTGGTCGTGCCTTAACGCGACGCGGGCATCATTGATACCGTTATAATAGGTCCACACCAACGGCTTTGTGCGTTCTGCGGCCGTGCCTGTTTCGAAGAGTGATGCCAGGCTTATTCCGTCAAGGCTTCTGTTTGCTGGCAGCGGGGTTTGGGCGAGACTGCAGGCTGTTGGAAGCAGGTCCAGCGCTGAGCCGACTGTGTCTGTGACCTGGCCGGGCTTGATGCCATTCGGCCAATTGAAGATTCCGGCGACGTGGAAGCCACCGTCGTGAGTGTGCAGCTTCATGCCTCGCAAATGAGCCGTACTGCCCCAGCTGCGATTCGCGCTGCGGTATCGGTTGTGTGTTTCCGGACCGTTGTCTGCCGTGAACACGATCAGCGTGTTGTCTCGGACCTTCAGCTTCTGCAAAGCCTTAACCAGTTTGCCGACGGCCAGATCCACGTTATGTACGTTGGCGTAGTACTGAGCCTGATCTGTGTCGAAGGTGACGTTTTTGTATTGTTCCACCAGTTCCGGGGGAGACGCTACGGGTTCATGAGGTTCGTGAAACGCCAGGTAAACGAAGAACGGCTGGTCAGGATTTCCTTTAACGTGTTGCGTTGTCCAGTTGATGGCTTCGTCTGCGGCGATCTGGCAGCTGAAGCCTTCGATTTTGCCAACCGTTGTTCCATTACGAACGTAGTTGGTGGGGTTTTCGTGAGACGGCGCTGCATTGTTTTGCGTGGCAAACCAGTGGTCGAAACCGGCGTCGTCCGGTTGAGGCTGCTTGTCGCTGTTGAATGCGGCGTTGCAGTGCCACTTGCCGGACATGCAGGTGGCATAGCCTGCATTCTTCAATACATGAGCGATTGTTGTTTCAGACGCCTTCATGTGAACCTGCTCTCTGGCGTCCGCTTTCGCCTTTCCGGATGGTGGAATCCAGTCGTACACGCCTGCTCTGTTTGGACTGCGACCGGTCAACAGTCCGACTCGCGATGGAGAACACACGGGGGCTGTTGAGTAGAAGTTTGTGAATCGCAAACCTTCGTTGGCCAGCTTATCCAAGTTGGCTGTTTGAATGTGCGGATGGCCGTAAATGCCGAGATCTCCGTAACCAAGATCGTCGCAAAGAATGACGACCATATTCGGGCGGTCGTCAGCCGTGGCGACTGATGTGCAGGATGACCAAATCGCGGCAATCGCCACAACGGCAAAACGGAATCGATTCAATTGCTTCATCGTAATTCTCAACAGGCTCGTGTACGTTGGCAGGGCAGGGATGCGGGCGAATCAGTTTTCTGTAACTTTCAGAAACTGCTGGTAAGCGTCGGCAACTTTTCCTGTTTCTGTGTCACCGTTGTGTACAAACATCGCGTAGGTAAGTTTCAACGGTTCTTTGTCCGGTGAAATTGTGACGGGCGATGCTGGCTCTGTTTTGTTGCTGTAGGCGTGAGGTCCGAACGGGCTGATTGAAAACAGTCCATAGCTGCGAACGTGATAGCGTGACTGTCGGAAGTTGCTGGGATGGTCCATTAATGCGATGCCGCATGTTGAGTCACCCACCTGCCCATAATAGTCAATCCATGGCGATGGTTTGCCCCAGCATTCTTTTTCGCCTTTCAGGCCTTCCGCGTTGACGATGTGTCCGCCTTGCATTTCTCGCATGGTGTGAGCGATGCGAACGGCGAAGAAACCTTCTTTGGTGTCATAGACGGTAACGTCTTTGTCGATGGCTGCCAGTTCAATATGATAGGTCACCAGTCGTGATGGGTAAAACGTGGCCATCGTTGTTTCCTTCAGCAGCGGCTTGTCGTCCTGCATCCATGTGTTGTGGATTGTCAGTCGCCCTGAATGATCCTGGTTTGTTGCATATTCAATTTTGTTAGAAACGATCTTCGCTTTTTCGTGCCAGAAGTTGAGCTTTTCGTCATTGACCGAATCTACTGAAACCCAGACACCTTTGTGATGAAAGTGGTCGGTTCCTTCTTTGGAACTTCCCTGCTCCTTTTCCGTTGGAATAATGTCTCGCAGGATGTTGGTGCCATCCGGGGCGCTGACGGGAAATAGAAACGGCTTGTTCCAGTTCTTGCCATGGTTCATTACAGCGAAAACGTTCTCGCCGATCAGCACTTCCACGTGTTCGCTGTCTTTGTCGCGAAAAGTGACTTCCTGAATTGACTGAGCTGACACGGAAGCGATCACGGTTGCGAGTAGCAAAAACTGTTTCATCAATGGATGGCCTTTAAGAAAATCGATTCGCGATCCCTGCCATGGGGCTGATCACGAAGAATTGTGGTGGGGAAACTGGCTGGTGACAAACTTGCCGCCAATCCGAAACCGGGCGCCAAACGCCGCAAGTATTCGAATTTTGGAGACTTCAACAACAGCAATGCTACTGCAGGACTTTCATGGATGCCACAAACCTGCCAAGTTCGGTGATGACTTGGTTGGGCATCCTGGAATAGAATGCCAAATGTTACCGGCAGTTCAGCGAACTGACCTGGTTGCCACGCCCGGAGCATGTTTCATTTGCCGCCATTTTTTGATCTGGCGCGAAATCAAGCTTTGTAAAATTAGAGTGTGGGAAGAATTCTCTGCGAAGCGTAAATCCACTTTTTAGACTTCAGGGCCATGGATACGGAAAAAACGGACAATCCCAGGACTCGACCGCCAGCCGTTCCCAGGTGGAGACGGGCGTTTGTGGCGTCGTCTGTGCTGGGCGGGATGCTGTTTTCCGGGACCGTGATTCTGCCCATTGCGGTCATGAAATCCACGTATCGCGACAGCGTGTTGAATGATCGGTTGGAGAAATTCGGGCTGACTGCCACGTCAGGAGCCGGGGCGGGCAGTTGGTTTACACCCATAGAATATGAAAACGTCAGCATTTCTGACGAATCGGGGCGCGTTCAACTAACCGTGAAAGCGGTTCGGACGTCGCAGTCGGCGTTTGGGTTTCTGGCAAACGGTGGAGATTTGGGAAAAATCACCATTGTGCAGCCTTCGCTCACGGTGACTCTGGATGAAAACGGGAACCTGCCTCTGAACGTTATTCAGGAATCCGAACAGGCCGCCAAGCCTGACGTGCAGTTCGAAATTCAGAATGCCGCACTTGTTTTGAAGTCTGACTATCGCGAATTGCCGTACATCGATCTGGCGGACGTCGATATCGAAGGATCGGTTGAAACGACGGAAGCCGGGCGTTGGCTAATAATCAACCCGGTTCAGATTTTTGATCATGAACCACTGTCTGAATCTCATACGGAGCAGAATCTGGCGTTGATTGCTCCCGTTTTGTCGCAATCGACGGCGTTGTCCGGCCAAGTTTCGGTTCGGCTGGAATCAATGGCGGTCCGGTTGGACGCTGATCCGGTTTCGCCATTTCCGATTCGTGGTACGGCCGTGTTTCATGAAGTTAATGCGCAGCTGAAGAAGCAGTGGGCTTCAGAAATCAGCCGCATGCTGGGGCAGATCGCCGGACAAAGTGTGCCGAATCGACTGCAGATTGCCAGAGATTCCGCTGTCGCGTTCAGTGTGGATGCGCTGGGGATCCATCACAATGGTTTAGTGTTTTTGCTGCCCGACATGGCTGCTCGAATGCGTATTGAATCGTCCGGAGTTGTCGGTTTGGACGAAACTCTTGATCTTGCCCTGGCGTTGCAGTTTGCGCCTGCTTCCCCAACTGGTGGCTTGATGTCGATGTTGTCAAAAGTGGTCCGCAATCCATTCCAGTTGCAGATTAAGGGAACGGTGGCTGAGCCTAAGCTGATCACACCTCCCGGCTTTTCGTTAGTCGATCAGATGGCGCTAAGTGCTGATCCCGAAGGTTTCACTCCGGAGCCGCCTCCGGTTTCTGATGCCGTCATGAATTTGATCGGAGACGTGTCTTCGTCACCACCTGGAACGCCGCCTGCGGACTTGTCGGGGGGGATTTTGGGACTGATTCGGTCGATTCAGAAAGCTCGTGAAGATGCTCCGCCCCGTGAAAAGCCAGTTCGACGGAAAAAGCTTCGTAAGGGCGACTTGCCGGAATAGTTGCGGCTGCCCAGTGCTTAATGGTTCGTTTGCCTGTGGTGGGAATGCAAGCGTGGCATAGTTGTTGCCTGTTACTGCCGCTGTTCTTGACGTTGTCTTCTCGGAATCAGGCTGTTGCCGTGTCGGTTCTCGGAAGTTTGCATCGCGTTCTGCAGATATTGCCGCTTGGCTGAAGCGGTGAAGCATGTTTTGCTCCTTTGCGTCGTGCTGGATGCGTGATTCGTCTTGACCCGTTTTCGTGAATTCAAATAGAACGTCAACAATGCCGCCGATCTCAAGGCCGCATCACTCCAAATACTCCTCTCAACAATTGCTTCCCGTCTCAATTGGGCATCATTGCCTTCCCATCCTCTCTCACTACATTTGATCCGTGTTCACAATGGCTTCTGTGCTGTCCATTAATGGCAGAAGTATCGGTGTGGCTACGTGTCTGAATGGGCTTACTTCCAGATGACCAATCAAAACTCTGGATCCAAATTTCTCCGCGTCAGCGCACAACTGCTGCTGGTGCTGGTGATTTCCGGGTGTCAGACATCCAGAAATTATTATCGCGCTGAATCGATCCCCAAGGGGCTTGCCGTTATTCCTCAGGCAAATCCTCAGGAAGTTGATTTAACGCGACTTGCAAGCGTGTCTGGAAGCAGCGAAATGATCGGCCCTGGCGACCTGCTGAATGTCGCGATCGCGGCTGGCCTGGGCAAAGACGATCTTGTGGAAAGAACGGCTCGGGTGGGCAGTGATGGCTTTGCTCCGATACCCGGAATTGGTCGAGTCGAACTGGCTGGGAACGAGCCTCAAGGTGCGGAAGCCCTGATTCGCATGGAAGCGGTTAACAAAGGGCTGTACCTGAATCCCACTGTAACTGTCTCAGTCGTTCAAAAGAAGATGAACCGTATCCGAGTGATTGGTGCGGTGAAAGAACCTCAGATTTATGAACTTCCGCCAAACGCCAGCGACGTTGTTTCTGCCATTGCAGCGGCAGGTGGACTGGCTGATAACGCGGGCGAAAATGTCGAGATTCGCAATCCCAAGCGAGGCGGTTCAGTGCAGCGGCCATCGGTTGCTGGAGGTTCCAATTTGCCATATTCCACTGTCAGCGATTCCACTGAGGTCAGTGGCGATGGCATGAATTCCTACAGCATTAACCTGATTTCGGCGTCAGTGTCGGGAACCAACAGCTACAACATTCAGGATGGTGGCGTAGTGATGGTTGAAAAACGCGATCCGGCTCCGCTGCAGGTTACCGGTTTGGTGAATAAGCCGGACACTTACGACTATCCCATCGGCAAGCCGTTAACGGTGCTGGGGGCAATTTCCAAGGCTGGCGGATTAAGCAATCAATTAGCGGACAAGGTGTTTGTGATACGTCCGTTGGCGAATCCCGGTGATCGCGCCCTAATCGAAGTCAGCCTTCGCAAAGCAAAACGAAATCCGAAGTCAGATCTTGTGCTGGGACCTGGGGATATTGTTTCTGTTGAGCAAACGGCTGGAACAGTCTTCCTGGAAGCATTGCAGCTAATTCGAGTCGGCATCACGGGTTCGGCTGGAATCTTTTAACAAAGCGGTGAGTCGGGCCAATGGAGCTGACGTTCGGAAACGTTCCGTTGTCAGATCTGGAAACCTGACTCAATGCGAACAGTTTGATTCAGTAAGAACTTTAACCTGATAAACGCGGCAGGAAGCCGAGCTTTATGACATCTCCTCAAGCTAACATGACAGGACTTGAAGCTGCAGGGCAGGACGCTTTGGCAACCACGTTGCATTCAGTGGCTCGCTTTATGCGTACGGTACGCCTGCGCAGCGGTATTCTGTTGGCGTGTCTGGTGGTTTCCGGAATCATGGGAGCCGCTTACTACTCAACGGCTCCACGAATCTATCAGTCGTCGGCTTCGTTGTACGTTGTGAAAAAGGACAGCGTCACAGAAGAGCGGGTTCAGGGTGCCAGTGATTCGGCTCGCGACATGCCCACGTTTCGCAAGTTAATGTCGTGCGAGGCTGTTATGCAGAGGGCACTCTCGATTCTTCCCGAACGCTTTAAGGGTGGATTTGAAGGCTTGTCAGAAGCAGAAGCCGTTATGATGATCCAGGCCTCTTTGTCTGTGTCGTCGGAATTCAATACCAAGGTCCTGGATCTTAAGTATCGTTCTCGAGATCCCAAGGTTGCCGCAGCCGTGCTGACAGCCGTGCTGGCCGCCTATCAGGGATATATGACCGACGTTAGCAGAGATTCGTCGGATCAAAATCATGAACGGTTGCGTGAGACGCTTGAAGAAATCAAAACAGAACTGGAAACGAAGAAGAACTATCGAAATCAGCTGTTTGCTTCCGCCCCGGACCTGATGCGAGGCCGTAACACGATTGTCAATATGGCGGAAGAAAACGTTAAGTTGCTGACTGACCGATATTCTGTGGCACAACAGGAAACCGCTGAGGCTCGAGCCAGCGTTGAAGCGTTGATGGAAGCGATTCGCAATAACGAAGACATCACTCGCTTCGCCGATGAAGTTGGTTTGCAGATGCTGGAACAGTCCGTTGGAATCGGCGGGCGAAATTCAATTTACGCCGGGCGAGCTGAAGAAGATCTGATTCGGCTGAAGACAGAATTGGACGTGGCGCTTCGGAAATTCGGCCCCAACAATCCGATCATCGTGGATCTGCAGGAACAGATTCGCATGAAGGAAACGTCAATCCGACAAGCTCCGCTGCGAGAAATCGAAACAGCTCGCAAGCTAAGTCAGGAATATCTTCAGCCCGCATTGCTGGAAAGTTTTATGCAGCGTTACAAAAAGGCGTTGCAGGCAGAACAGGCGTTGCTGACTGAAGTGCAACGCGGAAAAGCTCACGCATCTCAACAGACAATGACTCTGGGGCAGATCATCGAACTTAGCAAGGAAATTGATCGACTCGATACCAACTATGCGATCATTGACGATCAGATGAGAAACATCGACACCAATCGAAATGCTTCTATTCTGACTGAAATTTCGGCTCCTCCCCGCATCCCGATTAAGCCTGTTTCGCCACGGCTGGTGGTGGTTGGTTTTCTGTCAATGTTCTTTGGGACAGTTGCAGGGCTCGGCATCATCTGGGTGCTGGATATTATGGACGATCGCTTCCGAACTCCGGAAGAATTGAAGATGCATTTGAACACTCAGATTCTGACGATGGTTCCGGCGATGGAACAACTTGAAGGCCCCGGGTTTGATGCCGTAATGTGCAACGCCCGGCCCAACAGTACGGAAGCAGAATCGTTCCGAAGTTTGCGAACGAACCTGGATTTTGCTCCCGGAGAAACTGGTCGAATTGTCTGTACCAGCACAGAGCCCGGTGACGGAAAGACAACTGTTTCGTCCAATATGGCTGTCGCGTTTGCTCAGTCAGGCCGTCGCACGTTGATTATTGATGCGGACATGCGTCGTCCTGGTTTGTCGACGTTGCTGGATCTTCGAGATGATCGCGGACTGTCTGTGATTCTGCGATCGACCGATGATTTGGATACTTCAATTGTGGCAAATCTCCGCGAATCGATGGTGAGCGGTTTGGATGTAATTTCCAGCGGGCCTCGTCCGGTCAATCCGGCGGAACTGCTTTCCGGAGAACGTTTTGCGAATCTGCTGGCGTGGGCGGAAACTCGTTACGATCAGATTATCGTGGATGCTCCACCAGTGCTGGCCGTCAGTGATCCCTTGATTGTTGCTCGCATGGTTGACGGTGTCGTGCTGGTGGTTCGACCGGACAAAGATCGCCGTCGCATGGTTATTCGAGCCGCCGAGGCACTGGCCAGCCTGAAGTGCAATTTGTTGGGCATTGTTGTGAATCACTTGAGCGGTAGCGATGCGGGTGGCTACGGTTATGGTTACGGCTACGGTTATGGCTATACGGAAAACGAAGACGGTCGGAATCAGGCAACAGACCATTCCGACATGCATGATGCCGCTGTTAGTTTGTCGATGATTGGGGCTGCTAAGTCAGCCTCAAAGATTCCGGATTCGCAAGTGTCAGGCAGGAAGGCCGCGTAGCCGCGTTGTTGCAGGGAGCAGCTTTGTGTCGCACTTGATCATGTCAGAAACAGAAATCGATTCAGGCTCTGGTTCGCTTAGCAAAGTTTTGCTGAAGCTTGTGGACTGCCTGATCGCCGCTCTGGTTTTTGTTCTGCCATTTATAATGGGGGGGCGAGAAGCCTGGGGGCATTGGTTTTTGATTTCGACGGCATTGTTGCTGGGCGTTGCCTGGGCGATTTACGCTGCGGTTAGTGGAGCTCGCTATTCGTTTTCGTTTTTGGAAGTCTTCTTTCTGGCTGGCCTTGCTGTCGTCTGGTTTCAGATTCAACTGCAATCGGTTGATGTGCTGCAGCAGTTTTCAACGGAATACACTCGCCTGCTGCCTGCCTGGTCGGCCACTCAACCGGGGCAACCTGCGGACAGCCACTGGTTAACGCTAAGCCTGACTCCCAATGAAACTCGACACGCGCTCTGGATGTTTGTGGCTTACGGCGTGATTGGTCTGGTGCTGTTTCAACGTGTGCGAGACCTGGCCGACTGTCACCGACTTTTGAAGTGGGTTGGTTTGGTTGGTGTTGCCATGACGGGCTTTGGCCTGCTGCAGTGGGCGACTTCGAACGGTCGGTTTTTCTGGTTCTACCAGCATCCGTTTACAGAACCGACGCTGCACCTGAAAGGGGCCTTTACTAACCGAAACCACTTTGCTCAGTTCCTGGCGTTGTCTATGGGACCATTGCTGTGGTGGCTGTTTGCCAGTTTGAAACAATACATGCACGGCTCCACCAATGCGGTGAATTCGGAAGCATCTGCCAGTCTCGGGTTTGCCGCTAAACCTGGTAATCCCGAACGCAGAAAGAAACGTAAGCGGTCACGTACTGGTGGCAGTTCTAATCGGATGGCTGTTGATTCCAGACAGTCTTTTAGTCAGGTTGTATCTTTTTCTGTGTTGGCACTATTAAGCGCAGTGGCGGTTGTGGTGTTGGCGGTGATGCTGTCTCTTTCTCGCGGTGGCATGATCGCGGCGGCTGTATCGGGCATTATTGCTGTGGTGGGTTTATGGCGTGGATTTAAAGTTGGTGGAGCAGCGGTTGGTCTTGTGATTGGCGGCGGCTTTCTGTTTTTTACGATGCTTTCATTTGTTGATCAGGAAGAAGTTCAGACAAAGGTTGAGCAGATACTTTCAACCGACGCGGACAAGATTGACACTGGTGGAAACCGACGAGCAATCTGGGCGGCGGACGCGAAAGTTGTTGAAAGATTTCCGCTGCTGGGCACCGGCATTGGCAGTCATCGCGACGTTTACGTGATGTACATGGACGATTATGCAAATCACGCGATGGCCGAATTAACTCACGCAGAAAGCAGCTTTGTGCAGATTGCGTTGGAAGCCGGTTTGATCGGTTTTGGTTTGTTGGCCGTTTCGCTGTTGCTGTTGCTGGCCAGACTTGCGATGGGCTATTTTCGATCACAAAGTGACGCGGGACGAGCATGTGTGGTGGCCGTGTTTGCGAGCTCCGTGGCCGGAATTCTGCACGCCATTGCCGACTTCATTTGGTATGTGCCCGCGATTGTGGTTGTGAGTCTTGTGTTGGTTGTTGTGGGGTTGAAAGCTGCAAAGGCCAATTTCGGGACAGCCGGTGCTCGACAGGGAATCTGGTTCCCAAGAATTGGCTGGGCGATTGGTGGTGGATTCTGCATTCTGGGGCTGGCGACCGTGCAGCCGGAACTGCTGGCGCGAGTTCAGGGTGAGAAGCATTGGTATGCGTCGCTACGGACTGCTCTTGCTGTTCAGTACGACGATTCCGACGGCCTTGGTGATCTGCAGTCAGGCGATCAGATTTCAATCAGTGAATCGAAGCCACGACTGACCGAGCAGGAACGGGCAGCCATTGAAGCGGATAGACTGGTTCGAATGGAGGCTGCTCAAAAACGCTTTCTGGAAGAACGCATCGGTCATCTTGCCGCATCTCTAAGAGCCTGTCCTGATCAGCATCGAGTTCAGTTGGCTCTTGCAGAACAGTTGTTGAAACTGTTCGACGTGTTGCAACTGCGAGGCGATAATCGTATGCCGTTGAGCATGATTAGAGACGCCGCGCTGGCGTCTGGATTCAGCACTGCGGAAGAGCTTCATGCCTGGTCTTCGAGGGCTTTTGGTAAACGAATTCAGCTTGTGTTGCTGGCTGATAAGCTGGCTCGACAATCGCTGGCTGCATGTCCGGTTCAGGGTTACGCCTACCTGACGTTGGCGGAGACTAACTTTTTGTTGGACCCGGCAGATTCCATGCATCAGGCGTTGGTTGATCAGGCGATGTTGGTTCGTGGGCATGATCCTCAGGTTCGCTTCATCGCTGGTCGAGAAGCTTCGGTCAACGGTGACGAAGCGGCAGCACTTGAACTGTGGGGATCGGTCTTTCATTCCAATCAGCTGTTTCGCATGAACGTTGTGGAGTTGCTGGCGCGGCGCGTTCCCGTGGAATTCTTCCTGAAACACTTTCAGCCGAATGCGATTGAATTGCGAGACGTGTTGGCGGTGTACGAAGCTCTGGATCGTCGGCGAGACATCGCTGTCACTTTAAACGAGCTTTGCATTGCAATTCCACGTGATCTTGGCCTGCTTGATGATGAAGACGAAAAGCTGAAGTACATGATGTTGGCGTACACGTCGGCAAGGCGGCTTGAGAATCTTGATCTGGCGGTTTCATTGCTGACAAAGGCTGTCGAAGACTTTCCGTTTGTATTTGCCCCGCGATATCAGTTGGGGATTACATTGGTTGAGCTTGAACGGCCGACCGAGGCATTGGAATGCCTGGAATGGTGCTATGAGCAGGATCCTGGGAATATCAACGTTCCCAAATGGATTCGCCTGGCAGCAAAGCAACTAAGAGAAGCTGAGACGGAATCGTCAGGTCGGCTGACTCAGCTGTAGGTTGGTGAGTTCTTCGCTTTATGGCCGAGAAAAAGTGCGACTTTGGCCGCGAAGCACGACTTTCTTGAGGCTTCAAGTCTACGTACCGCTACACCCTCTGGCTTCTCGTTCATTGCCGGTTCTAAAAGTTCTCTTTTAAGCGGGCATTGATTCGGCCTGGTTCCCGGATCGAACGGTTTGGCAGCGGCCCCACGACCGGTTGCCGTGCGACCGTTCGTCTTGATTCGTGGAGATCTGCTTACGGAACCCCGGAAACGGCGTTTCAGGCATGAAATCAGCTTGTTTATTTGGCTTTGACTTCGTAAATTCAGGGCTCAGGCCAATTGGAGCGTCAAGCTACAATTCGTAATTTGTAGATATTTTGCATCCTTTGCCGTTAGTTGTCCGCACATTTTGCGGAGTGCCCGATGCGGCCAAGGCTGCCGTTCGACTAAAGACCACACCTTTCAAGAGAAGAAAATTCGCTATGAGCGCCGTCACGGAAAAGCTTCCATACAAAGTCGCTAACATCAACCTGGCTGAATTCGGCCGCAAAGAAATTCGTTTGGCGGAAAACGAAATGCCAGGTTTGATGGCACTTCGTGAAAAGTACGGCCCAACTAAGCCATTGAAGGGTGCTCGAATTGCCGGCTGTCTGCATATGACTATTCAGACGGCTGTGTTGATTGAAACCCTGGTAGAACTGGGTGCGGAAGTTACCTGGAGTAGTTGCAACATTTTCAGTACTCAGGACCACGCTGCTGCTGCTATCGCCGCTGCCGGTATTCCCGTTTACGCCTGGAAAGGCATGAACGAGCAGGAATTTGAGTGGTGTATTGAACAGACAATTATGTTCCCGTCTGGCAAGCCATTGAACATGATTCTGGACGATGGTGGTGACCTGACAGAAATGGTTCACGCCAAGTTTCCTGAACTGCTTGAAGACATCAAGGGTATCAGCGAAGAAACGACTGCCGGTATTCACCGCCTGCAGCAGTTGGTTGCCACTGGTGCCTTGAAAGTGCCTGCGATCAACGTCAACGATTCCGCCACCAAAAGCAAGTTCGACAATCTGTACGGTTGCCGCGAATCTTTGGCAGACGGTGTTAAGCGAGCAACGGACGTGATGCTGGCTGGTAAAGTTGCTGTCGTTGCTGGTTACGGCGACGTCGGCAAGGGTTGTGCTCATTCACTTCAGCGATACGGGTGCCGTGTACTGGTTACCGAAATCGATCCAATCAACGCTCTGCAGGCGGCGATGGAAGGTTTTGAAGTAACCACAATGGAAGACGCTGCTAAAGAAGGCAACCTGTTTGTCACAACCACGGGCAACAAGGACATCATCCTTGGCAATCACATGGTTGACATGTCTGAAGATGCCATTCTGTGCAACATCGGTCACTTCGATACAGAAATTGATATTGCATGGTTGGAAAAAGAAGTTGCCGCTGGTCGAGCAACCAAAGACGAAATCAAGCCTGCTGAAATCGGCTGCGTTGAACGATATACGTTCAAGGATTCAGGTCGTTCGATCATCATTCTGGCCAAGGGGCGCCTGGTGAATCTTGGCTGTGCCACAGGTCACCCAAGCTTTGTAATGAGCACTTCGTTCACCAACCAGGTTCTGGCACAGCTGGAGCTTTGGGAACGAGCCGAAAATTATTCGGTTGATATTCACCTGATGCCAAAGATTCTGGACGAAGAAGTTGCTCGTCTGCACCTTGGCAAGCTGGGCGTGAAACTGACAACTCTGACTCCGGAACAGGCTGCCTACATGCACGTGCCGATTGAAGGCCCGTACAAGCCTAATCACTATCGATACTAACAAGGGCCTCGCCCTTGACCCGGTGGCGTGGCACTTGGGAAGACGTAGAGCGCTCGAATCGCCGAGCCTCGACGTTGTCTCCACGAAAAAGATATATGCACTGAGTGTGCATCTTTTGAGTAAGACTCAAAGATGGTGTGAGGGATAGCACGAAATCCAAAGCCCGGCGTTACCCAACGTCGGGCTTTTTCGTTGGCTTTCAACAAACAGCCTGGCTTTAGAAAACAGGCTGGCCAACCGACTGGTATAACGGGCAACGAGAACTCAGTGTTTCGATCAACGGTATGGGATACCTGATTTCGGCGAACGTGTGATCGTCATAGCCAGCAACAACCGTGTTCTCGAAATTCTTTGCAACGTAACAAGAAACCGGCGATCGAAAAGTGAAAGTATCCATCAATTCGGGTTCCGTAAACGCAACTCTTGAAGTGTCAGAGGACGCCTGTGTTCATCAGGTTGAAGCAGCGGGTGCGAACATTATTGGCACTGGCCTGAGTTCCCCCATTGCTCTGCCGCCTCTGCATGAGTGCGTTGTTCCTGGGGACAACGTGACCATTGTTGTTGACCCGGAAACGCCTCAGGTTGTTGACGTTATCAATGCCGTTTGGGAGCAGTTTCAGTCCAACAGCGTGACGGATCTGCACTGTACGCTCTTGCTGCCTCCAGATAACAGCGGCAACAATTGGAAGGCACTTGTTGACGTACTACCTGTCTCAGTGACCGGGCAAATGGTGGTTGATGTTTACGATCCCGCTGATGAAAATCAACGCCGCTACTTAGCCAGTTCTGCGGCCGGAGAACGAGTTTACCTGGCTCATCATATTATTGATGCCGATTTAATTGTGACCATTGGCGTCATTGGATTTGATGCCCTGTTTGGTTATCGAGGCACAAATAGTGGCATCTATCCAGCGTTTTCTGACGTGGCAGCGCTAAAGGCTGCTGAAGCAATGCGGCACGTTGAACTTGAACCTGATGCCAAGCGTCCGTTGCGAGAACTCACCGACGAAGTTGGTTGGCTGCTGGGAACTCAGTTCACCGTGCAGGTGATCCCGAATTCTCATGGCCAGATCGCTCAGGTGCTTTGCGGAGCTCCCGAAGAAGTCTTCAATGAAGGACGCGAATTCGCAACTCGGCACTGGAAGTTGCAGGTTGAGGACACTTTTGAGCTGGCTGTGATTTCCATTCCCAGGTCGTTGCCTCAGCTGGGATGGAAGCAATTTGGAGCCGCCGTTGCTTCAGCGACCAGGCTGGTGGAAGACGGTGGTCGGCTTGCGGTTGTGGCCGAACTTCCGATTCCGGATAGCCCGGCTTTCGGCATGTTGCGTCGATGCAATGAACCAGGCGACCTGCTGAAGCCGCTTCGTCTGGAACCAACTTATGATGCCGTTGAACTCACTCAATTGATTAACGCTTTGCAGCACTGCAGCGTCTTTCTGTTGAGCAACCTGGACGACAGCGTGGTTGAGGAGCTCGGAATGCTGGCTTTGTCTTCCGAAGGTGAACTGCAGCGAATGATTGCGGCTGCCAACAGCGTTGCAGTAGTGCCGTCTGCGAATTATGCGTGGGCGAACGTTGGCGTGTGATAAGAGCGATCGTGTTGTGGTTCTGGGGAAACTGTGTTGTCATTCGGCAACATCAATGAATCATTGCTGCAACCCCCGTCGGCTATGGGGTGGTCGATTCATTTTTGCTTGACGCATTCCAGTTTGGGGCTCATGTTTCAGAAGACGCCATTAGAGTCTTCCTGAAAATCGAGACGGTGCGCACATCGTTTAATCGTAGCGACAACGGAGCGGCTCGGCGATTCGAACGTTGTATGTTTTTCTGCATTCCACGCCACAGCGTCAAGGGTGAAGCCCTTGTTTTCGAGCTTCTCTATGGTCAACTTGCAACAGCTTCGACGGTTTGGTGCGAATGTTGTGATTGTGACGTTTGTCATTGTCATCGCAATCGACGCTGTGCCGTCTACGTGTACCGCTCATCAGCGGCTTAAGAATGCTCTTGATCCCGCGCTGGATGCCAGCGGCTTGTGGCAGGAATCGTGGCGGTTGTTTGCTCCTGAACCGGATTCCATCAACACTCGCGTGAGTGCCCGGATTCAATTTGTGGATGGCACCGAAGTTCAATGGGAGTCTCCTGATTGGCCGGAAATGTCGTCGTGGCAGAAGTTTACTCATTTTCGCCACATGGAGTACTTCGATAAGCTTCGAAACGATGAAAGTTCAGCTGCATGGGGGCCGTTCGCAGCATACCTTGCCAGAACTGTACCGGCGGAATCCGGCATTACAACTGCGGTTGCGAAGATCGAGCTGACTCGACATTGGGTGCTGGTGAATGAGCCTCAGGCAGATCAACCACTGATGAAAATTGGCGGTGATTCGTCTCACTGGGATTCCTGGATGTTCTACACGTGGACGCCAGCTTCTGAAGGAGCAGTTCAATGACGAACGTTACTGAACAGGCGGTTTCGCCCCTGCAACTGGCTGGTCTTAAGAAGAAGTGGAACTGGTTTTTCTTCGAATCAGCCGATCCCGCTAACTGTGCCATCATTCGAATCGGCTACAGCGCTCTTTTGCTGTTGATGTTGCTTGTTCAGTGGCCAGATGCCGCTTTTTGGTATTCGGATAGTGGAGTGCTGCCGTTATCTGCGTCTCGCAAGCTGATTGATTCGGACACACTGACCGTGCTGGCATGGCTGCCCACCGACGCCAGTACCATTCAGTTGTGCTACGGACTTTTCATACTTCAAGCCGTGATGCTGCTGGTGGGGTTTAAGTCTCGCTTGCAGGCGGTGTGTCTGCTGGTGTGGCTGACCAGCTTCCACCATCGAAACGGCCTTCTGCTGGATGGCGAAGACACGGTGTTTCGAATTTTTGCGTTTCTGTTGGCGTTTTCGCCCTGCAGTTGTCGCTGGTCGGTGGATAACTGGCTGCATCGACGGCTTTGTGGGCAGGATATGCCGGTGGCTTCAGGATCTGCCTGGGCTCTGCGATTGATGCAGATTCAAATGACAATGATCTACGCTTCGACAGCGTGGGAAAAGTTAAATGGGAATGCCTGGTTGGATGGCACTGCGTTGTACTATGCGTCTCGACTGGACGATGTCTTCGGGCGGCTTCCTGTGCCTGGCATTCTGTTCAACAGCTTGACGGCGCTGAAGTTGATGACGTGGACAGTGCTTGTTGCGGAGGTGTTGTTGCCGTTGGGGCTGTGGGTGCGTGAAACTCGTCGTGCAGCGATTCTGGGCGGAATTGCTCTTCACCTGTCCATTGAGTGGATGATGAATCTGTTTCTGTTTGAATGGATCATGATTGTCGGCCTGCTGTCGTTTGTGACCGCCGCTGATCTTTGCTGGTTGAGGCAACTTTGTGTGTCGCTGATAAAGTTGCCTCAGTCGCAGCATCCCGTGCGTGGTCCCGTCATCAGCAATCTGCCTGCCGCGAAGGCAACGCAGACTGGCAAGTCAGTTGCCGCCAACACTGATCAGGTGGCCGCTGGTTCTTAGAAACATGCGTCCGTTGGCGATGGCTGGAGTAGACATGCAGGTTTCGTTCAGCTGGCTTTTCCCAAGCAGTCTGTATTCCGTTGACGCGGCAATCACCCAGACGGTGCCTTCTTCATCGACGGAATAGATACGATCGCCCACACGCACAGGAGATCCTGACAACGCTGCACCTGTGCGTTCAATCCAGTGGACTTTGCCGGTTTTTGCATCAATGCAGCTGGCGAATCCCTTATCGTACATACAGAACACCAGGTCGCCGTCGGAAACAAGGCATGGCACATAGGGGGCCTTGAACTTGCTGTTGTTGGCGACTTTGTAGGCGAGCTGTGCATCTTTGCCTGGCTGCACGGCAACGATGTAGTTGCTGGAATAAGCCCCCGATCCGTTGCTGCCGAAAATCAGGCCTCCCGCTTCAATCGGCGACGCCACGGTTCTCATGCTGAACAGGCCATCGTTGACGGCCCAGTTTTTGTCTCCAGTGTTTGGGTCAAGGCTGAAAATGCCATCACCCGTGCTGCAGCAGATTAATTCGTCTGCCGCTCCATCGCCGGGCGAATAGATGAAGGGAACCGAATAGCAGACATTGGTTGATGTCAGCTTGCTGCGCCATTGTTCTTTGCCCGACTTGCGATCGAAGGCCATCATAAAGCTGTCGCCGGGCAGTTCGCCCTTGTTCAGTTTGTCGGCCTGCTGTGAGAAGTGCAGGATCACCAGTTCTTTATAGACGATTGGTGAAGTGCCGAATCCGTGTTGGCTTTGCCACGTGCCAAGGTCCAGGCTCCACGCTTCGCTGCCGTCGTGGTGGAAGGCCTTAAAGATGGTCTGTTTGGGAGTGGACCATGCGACGTAAACACGTTCTTCATCGACGGCTGGAGTACACGATGCATAGCTGCTGCGCGTATGCAGATGGTGGGGTTCGGATTTGAATTCCTTTGTCCAGTTTGACTGGCCATTTTCCGCGTTCAGGCAAACCACATATCGTGTTGCGTCTTCAGAGTTGGCGCTCATTACGAAAACTTTGTCGCCCCAGACAACGGGCGATGAACATCCGGAACCGCCGGGCAGTTCTGCTTTGAAGTTTAAATCTGCCTCCGTGAATTCAACCGGAATTGAGCTGGCATCTGAAACTCCAGTACCGTTGGGGCCTCGAAAACGAGTCCATTCCTGAGCGTTGACCGTGAAGTGTGGCGTGAGCAAACAGAATGGCAGAATGGCCAGAAGAATTCGTTGCATGGAGGCGGGCCTTGGGCGATGGTTGATCGAAGTTGATGTGACTTTGGTTGGCGGGAAACTGTCGCGAATCGGCTTGCACTGCGACAGGCCGGCATTATTTCAAGAGATGCCGGGCCTCGCTACTGAACCGCCGAAATTGAAGAACTCAATACTTCGGGTGCTGCGGAAATGTCTGGCGTAACTACGCTCGCCAGAGCGCTGGATGCTGCCATCTGGCGACGGCAGCTACGTCGAGGTGCGCCAGTATTATTCGGGTCGCTGCAGAGTCCTCAGGCAAAATCTGTTTCAGAGTAACTCAACCATTTTTGCTGATGGCTTGTAATTCCCTATGCCAGAATCTCGTGCACAACTTCGCCGTGGACGTTGGTGAGTCGTCGTTGGATGCCGTTGTGGTAGTAGGTCAGTCTTTCGTGGTCGATGCCCAGAAGGTGTAAGACGGTGGCGTGGTAGTCGTGCCAGTGGACGGGCTTTTCGACGGTCTTCCAGCCGATGTCGTCTGTTGAACCGTAAGATATTCCGTGTTTCAGTCCGGCTCCTGCCATCCAAATGGAAAAGCCGTACATATTGTGGTCTCGACCTGCACCAATATTTTCGGCTCCCGATTGGGTGAACGGGGTACGGCCGAATTCGGTTGTGCAAAGCACCAGGGTGTCGTCCAGCATGCCGCGTTGTCGCAGATCCTTCAGCAAAGCGGCAACCGGCTGATCCAGTCGCAGGGCTTCTCGCGAGTGATTGCGTTTCATGTCTTCGTGTCCGTCCCAGTTAATTCTGGGCGAACCGAATGATCCTCCGGAATATAGCTGCACAAATCGGACTCCCTGTTCCAAAAGTCGCCGACTTAGCAGGCAGCGGCTGCCGAAGTCGGTGGTGTCTTCGTTGTTGAGTCCATACATGTTGCGTGTGGCTGCGGTTTCCTGATTCAGTTCGCTGACCATGGGCACAGCCAGTTGCATCTTCGCAGCCAGTTCATAGCTTTTCATTCTGGCCGACATGCTGTCGTCGGTTCCTGCGGCATGCAGGTGAGACCGATTCAGATGGCTTAACAGGTTGCGGCTGGCGGTTTCGTGTTCGGAGGTCACGCTGCGTGAAGGAAAAAGGTCGTGAATGATTGGTCCTTTGGTTTGGAACGTCACGCCTTGATGTTGTGCCGGAAGAAAACCGTTTGACCAGTTGATTGATCCGCCGGCGGGCAGGCCGCGAGCATCCGGCAGTACCACATAGCCCGGCAGATTATCTGTTTCGCAGCCCAGTCCGTAGGAAATCCAGGAGCCCATGACTGGGAAGCCGTTCAGGCGAAACCCCGAATTTTCTTCAAACGTCGCCGGTGTATGATTGGCTGAATCTGCAACCATGGATCGAATGACAGTGAGTTCGTCGGCGACTTCCGCAAGGTGAGGAAACAGGTCAGAAATCCAGAGGCCGCTGTTTCCGCGTTGTTTGAATTCCCAGTCGTTTTTGCGAATGAGTCCAATCTGGTTGAAGAACGTGGCCGGTCGTTCTTCTGATTGCAGCGACTTGCCATGAAAGGCGGCAAGTTCCGGTTTGTAATCGAATGAATCGATCTGGCTGACGCCGCCAAACAGGCAAAGGTGGATGACTCGCCTGGCTTTTGCTGGCAGGTGCGGCACGCCCATGGCTGCGCCTGGCACAGAATCTGCCGTCGCAATCTTGTCACGCAGCAACAGTGACGCCAGCGCTGTGCCGGTGAGTGAGTTGCCGCAGAAGTCTAAAAAGTCTCGCCGGGATGTTGTTGGATGCATGTTGGTCACCGCACGTAGAGGAATTCATTGCTGTTCAGGATGACTCGGCAAAACGAAGGCAGGCCGTGTTGTTCAACAAAGTCGGTACTCACTTTGATTTCTCCGTCGCTGGCCGGGCGTCCATAGGCGATTTCGTAGACCAGTTTGATCTGCTGTGAAGCATTGTCTCCGGCAGAACGCTTAACGCGTTCTGCAAACTTATCGGACATATCAAAGATCAGGTCGTTGTTCATCAGCGACAACGCTTGCAGAGGAGTGGTTGTTGATGCCCGATCAGGCGTTGTGGCGGATGGATCGGGACAATCGAACGTATTCAAAAACGGATTGCTGCCACCTCGCGGTGAGAACCGATAGATCGTGCGTCGCAGTTTCTTGTCGGCGGGCTCCGTGATTGATTCGTAGAAGTTGCTGCCCTTGAAATTATAGTGCCGCACGTCTCGATAGCCGATACCACCCACGGTTTCGTCCAGTTGGTTGGTGGCAACCAGAATCGCGTCTCGCAGTTCTTCAGCTTCCATTCGAACGGGCGATTTTCGCCACAGAAATTGGTTACTGGCGTCAATGGCGGCTGCCTGAGCGTTGAACCTGGACGCCTGACGATACGTGGCCGAAGTGACGATAATTCGATGCAGCGGCTTCAGGCGATAGTCGTTTGCTTTCAGGTATTGTGCCAGCCAATCCAATAGTTCCGGGTGACTGGGAAGTCCGCCATTGAAACCGAAGTCACTGGGCGTTTTGACCAGCCCGTGACCGAAGTGATAGTGCCAAAGTCGGTTTACGATGACTCGGGTGAACAGCGGGTTGTCTTCGTGAGTGATCCAGTTGGCTAGTTTGGTTCGGCGATCTGCATCAGCGGAGTCTCGTTCCAGGCCGAAGTTCGGTGATCCACCAGCCAGTGCGCTGAGTCCACCGGGTGACAATTCTTCTGTGGCATTGGCAACATCACCACGAAGAAGCAGGCGAGTGATTCCGGGCTTTGTGGAAACGCAGGCATACATTGAAACTGTTTGCGACGCATTGATGGCCGCCAGTTCTGTTTCAAGTGCTTTCGTTTCTATGTTGAGTTGTTCCAGTGTTGATCGCTGTGCTGGTGTGAGTTGTGCCAATAGTTGGCTTCGGGAAACGTAGTTAATGTCTGCTGCCGCAGCAGATCCTTGAACTTCAGCGGCTGACAGTGCTTTGTTGTAAAGTCGAGCTCTTTGGATACGCCCCGCCAGCATGCGATTGCCTCCCGCGGGGCTGTGTCGCATTCCGAAAATAATTTGACTTGTGCCAGCTTCGTAAGACTGCAGATTGCCCGGTCGATACGCCTGGCCATAAGGCTGACCATCGCGATAGCCAATGATTGTTCCATCAGCTTGATAAACGATCGCGATCTGGACGAAACGTTCTGCGGCCGCCGATTCTTCAGTTGCCTGGAATGATTGTGTGCGGACAAAGCTGTTACTACCCGCCATCCACCTTTGTGGTTCGCGTTCTCCAAAGACGATCGCGTCAAATACAGTGCCATCCATTTTCTGAATGCTGATGACGCCTCCACCACGTTGGCTTAGCGAATCCAGTTTTACCCAGGCTTCCAGAGTTTTTTCGTGCAACGCAATGTTAATTGGCGTCGTGGCGGCATATTGATTGTTGCCATTTACCACAAGGCAGCCATCTTCGATTTTGGCGTTGCCGCTGGCTGTTGCGTGTAGGTCGCCAGATGTATCGTTGAAATTGCCATCAAAGTTCCATGCGGCATAAGGCGTCGGTGGAAGCGTTGTGGGAGCGGTGCCATGGTTTCGTTCGCGAATGATGGTTTCAATTACGGGACGTTCAATTGCCTCCACTTGGGCGCGAATGGCAGCCGAACGTTCTGTGATCTTCTGTGTTCGCAGAAGTTGTTCGGGGCTGAGCTTTACTTTGAGGTTTCGCTCTCCGTGAGTCACTCCCGTAAGTGTGGCGGCAAACTGATAGTATTCCTTTTGAGAAATGGGATCGAACTTGTGGTCATGGCAGCGAGCGCAGTTAACCGTGAGGCCCAGGAATGTTTGTCCCACAATGCCTGCAAGTTCTTCCAGTTCTTCCTGTTGCATCGTCATTCGCATGTTGTCGTTGGCTGGAAGTGTTGTGTTGTGTGGCCCGGCGACCAGAAAGCCGGTCGCTGCCGCTGCCTGACGGTCGTTGGGGAACAGCACGTCGCCTGCCAGTTGCAACTGTACGAATTCGGTGTACGGCATGTCGTCGTTTAGTGCATTGATGACCCAGTTGCGATAGTGCCATGCGTTGTCGCGAGGTTGGTCGTATTCAAATCCGTTGCTTTCGCCGAAGCGTACGATGTCCAGCCAGTGTCGGGCCCAGCGTTCGCCGTAGTGAGCCGAATTCAACAGGCGGTCTGTCAGGTGTTCGTACGCAGAATCTGAAGTGTCTTCCAGAAATTCATTGATCATAGCGGGCGTTGGCGGAAGTCCCAGCAGATCGAACGAAAGTCGGCGGATTAGCGTGCGTCGATCGGCTTCCGGTGCTGGATGAAGACCTGCCACTGATCGACGGGCGTCAACGAATGCGTCGATTGGGTTTTTCCCCCAACCAGAGTTTGGTGATGTGGGTGGCACTGAGGGTTTGAGTGGTTGAAGAGACCACCAGTCTGTTCCTGCTCTTTCGTCGGTTGAGAAGCGAAATGGATCGATGATTTCGGTTCCCCAAACCGCGCCGTTGGTGATCCAGTTTTTGAGGATGTTCTTTTCCGGGGCGGATAACGGCTTTTTAGGCGGCATTTCGTCGGATTCAACGTACTGCCACAACAGGCTTTCGTTAAGCATACCTGGATGGATGGTTGCGCCGGATTCTCCGCCGCGCAGGGCTGTTTTCTGGGTGGTCAGATTCAGCCGGCCTTTGGCTTCGTCGCCGCTGTGGCAACTGAGGCAGCGTTGAGCCAGCAGCGGGGCAACATGACGATCGAAATATTTAACGGAAGATTCGTCTGCCACCGTTATTGCTGAAGACAGCACCGTCACCAGCAGGCACAGATGTTGAACTGAAAAGAACTGCCGCATGCACTTCGCCTTTCTGCATGATTGCCAGAACGTTGAATGTGTCTGGCCTGTCAGCAGTTTAGCCTGCAACATCCGCGTTGCCGAACGTCAGGCGAAGATAAGTTTGCGTTCGGGCACCGAAGGGCTAATTTGAGTTCGGCAGGCGTATGTCGATTGCCCCGCCATGAGGCTGCCTGTGGAAGCGAATCAGGCCCAATGTTGCCTGACTTTTTCGTGGTGTCTCAGCAGACCTACAGCGATTTTGTGAGGTCTTTTTCGGATGCGGACAGGACTTGTACGGGGCGGGAATTCTGTCGGCTGGTCGATTCGATTTCCAGTTTGAATGCGCAATCTCGACCGTTGTCTTTGCTGCGATACAAACACATATCGGCCAATTCGATCAGATCTTCAGCCCGATCGAATTCGCTGATGCTATGTACCACCACAGCTCCAATTGACAACGAAAGTGGCGGCAGTGCAACAGCCGTTCTTGCGAAATTGGATTTGATGCCGTCCAGAATTCGAGCGATTGGGATATCGATGTCGCCTGGCGTGCATCCACTGCAAATTGCGGCAAATTCGTCACCGCCATATCTGGCCAGTACATCGTATGAACGCAGTTGTGTGCGAATTTGATTGGCGATGGAATGCAGAGCAACATCGCCGACACAGTGGCCGTAAATATCGTTGACTTCTTTGAACTTATCGACATCCAGCAGGATAACGGCCATGGAATGCTGGTCGCGACTTGCTCGACCGATTTCTTCCACCAGTCGACGTTCGAATATCTGTCGATTGGGCAGCGACGTGACAGTATCAGTCATTGCGTCGGAGAGCGACTTTCGTACGACCTGCCAGCTTACAAAGACATCATCGTCCGAAACAAGAGCGCTAATGCCGTCTTCGCATTCGACAGCCGTGCAGGTAGTGGGAATTGTTCTGAGTTTTGTGGCTCCGGTTGAGGCGGCGTCGGATGGGGAAATTTTCCATTGCAACGCGGCTTCGGCAGGCATTTTCTCCCATCGTTTGCGTTCGACCAGGTTGTCGGCATTCAAGCGGCGGAGGATCAATTCCGTCTCAACAATGCCGATCAGTTGTCCTTCGCTCTCAACAAGAATGTGAGACACTTTTGAAGTGTCAATTCGTTTCACAACGTCCCTGAGGCATGTATCCGCAGGCACCATACACTCATGGGCTGTACCGTTGGGCGACGGTGATAGTTGTGTGGAATGGTATTTCACGTTTGTCTCAGTTCTGTCGTGCTCTTGATGTCTGAATCTTCAATAGTTGTTGAAATCTGAGTCACGGTGTTCTGGGGAGTGAGTCTGCAAGAGCAACCTGGATTCCCACGATTTCTTCTTTGCGTCGCAGAAATGCATCCAGCACAACTGGATCGAATTGTGTCCCGCGGCCTTGCTCAAGAAGATCGAAGCAGTGACTTAGCGGGAACGCGTCTTTGTAGTATCTTTTGCAGCTAAGAGCGTCGAAAACGTCGGCGACTGCTGTGATGCGGCCTTCCAGTGGAATGTCTTCGCCTGCCACGCCACTTGGGTATCCGTCTCCATCCCAGCGTTCGTGATGGGACAGTGCAATTCTGGCTGCCAGATGAAGCAACGGCGTTGAGGGTTCTTCTGTTTGCGGGCTTTGAGTGTCAGAGAGTTCACCGTTGGGTGTCCACCGGCGATCGTCCTGTCGGTCCAGAACACTTTTCCCGATTGCACAGTGTTGCTGAACAACGGCGAATTCTTCCGGCGTTAGCTTGCCTTGTTTTCGCAGGATCGAATCCGGAATTCCGATCTTTCCAACATCGTGAAGCTGAGCGGCAAGTTCCAGCAGATGAGCTTCGTTGGGAGACAAGCCAAGTTCTTCGCCGATCAGTCCTGCGTATCGGCCTACTCTTGCAACATGTTGGCCGGTTACGTCGTCGTGAAAGTCGGCAGCCCTGGCAAGGCAGTGTACGACCTGTAACCTTGAGGCGACAATTTCTTCAGTTCGTCTCTTAACGGTTTGTTCAAGTTGTTTTGAGTACTCTCGGATTTGATCGTGGCAGGCTTTCATCTGCAGGGCATTGCGTACGCGTGGGATCAGCTCTGCGCGGTCAACGGGCTTTGTCAGAAAGTCGGTCGCTCCCAGCTGCAGAGCTTCCGGCTTTGTTTCGCGATCAACAGAAGCCGTCAGAACCAGAACGGGGACATGTTTCAGATGGGCGGTTGCCCGTATTGCTTCCAGAAGTTCCAGTCCACTGATGTGTGGCATCATGATGTCAAGAAGTATGACGTCTGGATTGGATGTCCGAATTTTTGCAAGTGCTTCACGTGGGTCGGTGATGTCCGTAAATCGGTAAACCCTACGTCCTGAAGTACTTTTCGAACCAGTTTGATGTTGATGGCTTCGTCGTCGATAACCATGACATGACCTGATTCGACTTCCACTTCGCCAAGTTTCGGCGGTCGGAGTTCCTGCTGCTTCTCCACGCCGAACATCTCCGAGATCTCCGCCAGGATATCTCGTTTTAGCTGAGTATTGTTGGTGAGGTTGGTCATGTGTTCAGGGCATTCGTGAGGGAGGAGGGTGATGACAAATGTCGATTCGCGTGCAGGGCATGATTCGAATTGAAGTTTTCGAATCTTTGCTTTCAACAGACCAATGACAATGTCAGCCCAATCTTACGCTAGCTCATGTTTTCAAAATGCAACTGGAATTGCCTACCCATTGGTGCGGAGTTGGTGGGAGTTCCCCCGTGCATTTTGCTTATTCTGGTCAATCGGCTTTAAGTGTGCGGTCCCCACAATACTTTCATGCGGACTCATATGGCCACAACAATCGTCGATGGTGACACGCCTCTGGTTTTTCTGCCTTGTCAAACGCATTTGTACTTGCGGAGCGGACGCTTTAGTTTCCGACGATACCGGGTAGCGGGCATGCAAATTCAGGATGACATTTGTGGCGAGAGTACAGGATGGACTCAATCGGTATTCGTACAATTATCAATCGAATCTGCGCGTTCGTTACGACATGTTTGCTATTACTTGATGGAGTTGCAGACGCGCAGCAGAAGACCACGGCAACTCAACAGATGGCGTGGGGGAAATCCGGCCCGCCGGTTCCAGCCGTTCCGCTGATGTCGTCGGAAGCGAACTACTACCCGTCTCAGGCTGAATTGCTGTCTGCGGAAGACGAAGACGCTGAACTTGATGAAGACGAAGATCTGGGAGACCTTGACAAGCTTCTGGAACTCTCCGAAAACGATATCGGAAGCTTGTCGCAGGTTCAGGTGGCTCGGCTCTCTATCGCTCCGTCTTTGGATACAGTTGTATCGACCGTTGAGCGTAAAGAAAGCACGGTGGGGCGAACGCCCGCCGCAGTCTTCGTTATTACTCGTGAAATGATTCGGCGATCTGGTGCACGCCATGTTCCTGAAGTGCTGCGGATGGCACCTGGTGTTCAGGTCGCTCAGATCGATGCCAACAAATGGGCCGTTTCGATTCGAGGATTCAACGGTCGCTTTGCTAATAAGCTGCTGGTCCAGATTGACGGCCGAAGTGTATACAACCCGTTGTTTGGCGGTGTGTTCTGGGACGCTCAGGGAGTTCTGCTGGAAGACGTTGAACGGATCGAAGTGGTTCGCGGCCCCGGCGGAACTGTTTGGGGCGCGAACGCTGTAAACGGCGTAGTGAATATTGTGACTCGCAAAGCTGCCGACACACACGGTTCGTTTGCTGAGGCTGGCGGCGGCAATCTTGAACGGTCGTTTGGTGCGTTCCGCCAGGGGGGCAATGTCGGGAAGGATGCGGACCTCCGCGTTTTCGGGCAATGGGCAGAACGCGGGGCGTTTTCGTCGCCAACGGACCATGACGACTGGCAGAATGGTCGTTTCGGTGCTTGACTGGACTGGAAGACCAGTTGCGAAGACAGCCACACTATTCAGGGGGATTTTTACAACGGTTCGTCAGGGACGCTTAGTGTGTTTCCCACAGCAACGACGCCTTTTGCGGAACTCACAAAGTACAATGAGAGAATCAGCGGCGGCAATATCATGTACCGCTGGAATCATAAGTTGTCTGACGATTCCGACTGGCAGATTCAAACGTATTATGAACAGACACAACGCCGCTTTGTTCCGACAGGGTCCTATTATGAACGTCATACAATTGATCTGGATTTTCAGCATCGGTTTCGCTGGCATGAAAATCATGAGTTCATTTGGGGGGGCTGTTATCGAGCTTTCTGGGATGAATTTACAGCTCAGCCGTATTTCCTTTCTGCCGCTCACGAACGCGATCAATACGGAATTGTTAGCGCTTTTGCTCAGGATACGATTACTCTTCGTGAAGACTATCTGTCGCTCACAATCGGTACAAAACTGCTTCACAACGATTTTACCGGTGGCGAGGTGCAACCGTCTGCCCGGTTGTTGTGGACTCCTACAGATCGCATCTCAAGCTGGTTTGCGGCATCGCGAGCGGTTCGTACTGCAACGCGGTTAACGAACGATGGGCGAGTTGTTTTGCCGGGTGGCCCTGCCGGTCCGTTTCCAGTTGTCTACCCTGTTATTCAAGGGAGTTCGCAGCTGGAATCAGAAGACGTCTTCGCTCTGGAAGCAGGATTTCGTCACCAGCCTACGGCACGGTTTTCATGGGATCTAGCCGCTTTCTGGAATCGGTACGAAGATCTGGTTGGCCTTGGTTCAGGGGGAGGAATTTCGCTTGCGCCGGAAGGTGCTATCTCTGTGATTCCATTTGCCAATTCCGGATCGGCTCAGACGTATGGCGTTGAGTTTGCCTCAAATTTTCAAGTGAACGACAAGTGGTCTCTGCAGGGGAACTACACTTTTGTGAAACTCAATTTTGATGGTTCAGTTTTGGGCTCGGCAAACGATGCTCCCTTGAATCAGTTTTATCTTCAGTCATCTCATCAGCTTAGTAAGCAGGTTGAGCTGGACTTGATTTGGCGTTACATCGATTCGCTGTCCGCGCAGTCTGTCTCGGCTTATTCGTCATTCAATGTGCGTTTGGGGTGGCACCCCAGAGAAGCCGTTGAAGTATACCTGATGGGGACAAATCTGTTCTCGTCGCCTCATTCCGAATACGGCAACGACCCGTTTGCCGGAACGCAATCCACAAAAGTACCACCGGGCGTTTTGGGGGGAGTCGCAGTGCGATTTTAGGCGTGCGTGCCTGCGCAATTTATGGACATCGCCTCTGTTCTGTCTGATTCAATAATTCCCACCTTCTCTTAAATCGCTCGTTTTTATCGTTGCCGTCTCGCTGCAATCTTACTTATGAATTCGTCTTGCCAAACAACTCAAGTGCCATGCCGGGGATCATGTTTCATGATCATCCTGCTGTTCGCATGCGCGTTTGGTAGGGAGGTTTGTTCAACGGTCTTTGCTCAGCAATACGGCACGGTCGCAAACCCTCGACAGGGCGAAGTTGTGACCGTCGTTGACCGAACGGCTGAATACAATGTGAAAGCCGTGTATCTGTACAATTTTGGTCGCTATGTGGAGTGGCCTGCCTTTGAGAGCATGTCCACAAACGCGTTCCATATTGGTGTGTTTGGTCAGTCCAACTTACTTCCTCCTTTGCAAAAACTGGCCAGGTACAAGAAGGTGGTTGATAAACGTACAGGGCAGAACTTCCTATTGAACTAACTGAGTTCACATCAGTTACGGAGTGCCGCCCGTGTCACATTCTGTTTATTGGTGAAGGTGTAAGTTCGGAGCGTGTCGCTGAAATTCGAACGCAGCTTAAGGATGTCCCAGTGTTGCTGGTGGGGGAATCTCCGGATTTTGCCACCAGTGGTGGAACAGCCGTGTTTCGCCTGGTGGACGGCGGTGTTCGTTTTGATCTGAATCTGGATCAGGCAAACCTTAAAAAACTAAAGCTTGATGCGAAACTGTTAAAAGCGGCCAATCAAATTGTGAGCGACCGTGCTGACAATTCAGTAACGCAAAAATAAAACGTGAAGTGCAAATCCATGTTTACCAACATTAAAGACCGGCTGTCGAATTCATCCATTCGCTTCAAGCTGATTGCGATGATGTCTATGTCCTGCCTTGTTGGTGTGATTCTGTGTTGTTGTGGGTTCATTTTTAATGACATGCACACACTACGCAACGCGAAAGCCCGGCAGATTACAGCTCAGGCGGAAATGCTGGCCTTTAACAGTTCAGCCGTGATTGCCTTCATGCAGCAGGAAGCCGGTGAAGATCTTTTGTCTGCATTTAGTGCGGAGCCAACTGTAGAGCTGGCGGTGCTGTATTCGGCAGAGGGGGATGTGATTGCTCGCTATCCCAGGACTTTCAATCAACCATTGCCAGATGGCAGTTCGTTACAGGATGGCACTCGCCTGAATTCGACAGGTCACTTGTCTCACGTGACTGCCGTGTCGGATGCGGGTGACCGAGTCGGTTCGCTGTACGTTGTTTCCAACATGAAGGACGTCGATAATAAGATTCAGGATTATCTGAAAATAGCCGTGCTTATGTCGGCTGTGTCAATGGGCGTTGCCTTCCTGTTTTCTGTGCTTGTGCAAGGGTTTCTGTCGCGCCCGGTTGTCCAGTTGGCAGACGTGGCTGTAAAAATTCGCGAGCAGGAAGACTATTCCGTCAGAGTGAGACGCAATGGCAGTGATGAGTTGGCGACACTGTATTCTGCCTTTAATGCAATGCTGGCTCAGATTGAACAGTCCAAAAATCAACTGCGAATGGCTAACGACCATCTTGAAGATCGAGTTGTCGAACGGACAGCTCAGCTTCAGCAGGAAATTGAAGAGCGGGAAAAAACTCAGGAGCAGCTGATTGCCGCCAAGGAAGAAGCAGAAAACGCCAACGTTGCAAAAAGTATGTTTCTGGCAAACATGAGCCACGAGATTCGTACACCAATGAATGCGATTCTGGGCTTCACTGATTTGCTGCGACGGCAGGGAGAAAGTGTTGATCCGGTAGAACGTGAAGACTATCTGCAGACGATTCACAAGAGTGGTCAACATCTGCTGGGCCTGATCAACGATATTCTGGACCTGTCCAAGATTGAAGCAAATCGAATGGAGCTCGAGTTTGTGGCAGAATCTCCGCATCAAATTGTCGCAGAAGCGATTTCTGTCATGCGAGTTCCCGCATTGCAGAAAGGGCTGACTCTGGAATATGCCTGGAACGGACCGGTTCCTGCGACCGTTCAAACAGATCCTTCGCGCCTACGGCAACTGTTGATCAACCTTATTGGCAATGCAATCAAGTTTACTCGCCACGGAGGTGTGCGGGTGAGTGTTGAATTGGTTGATCTGGAGGCCATTCCATCGTTGCGCATGGAAGTTATCGATACAGGTATTGGTATTCCTGAGCAGAAGCTGGAAGAAATCTTCAAGCCGTTTTCTCAGGCAGACGTCAGCACAACGCGCGAATTTGGTGGCACCGGACTGGGGCTGACCATCAGCCGCCGAATTGCCGAAGCGTTTGGAAGTTTCCAGCGAACCGGGGCAGGGCAGCGTGTTCACGGTTGTTGTGCCCGTCGGCCAGCTTGAGCAGCTTGATCTTAGGTCTACTGCTCCCATCGCTGACATTGTTCAAATGTTGCCACAGCAAATACCGGATTCACCATTGCCGCGCATAGACAATGCCTCAATCCTGTTGGTGGAAGACGGGCAGACGAACCGTCGGATGATGAAGCTGATTCTACGCGCTCACAACGTGACCGTGGTTGAAGCGGAAAACGGCGAGATTGGAGTTGAACTGGCAATCAATGGAAACTTTGACGTGATCCTTATGGACATGCAGATGCCCGTTCAGGATGGCTATTCTGCAACTCGTGAACTACGTGGCAAGGGGCTTCAGATACCCGTGATCGCACTAACGGCCCATGCAATGAAAGGTGACCGTGAAAAGTGCATTGCCGCAGGATGTACGGACTATTTAACCAAGCCAATCAATGAAGAACGGCTGATTCTTGCTCTCAGCAAATACCTGACGGTAACGTCGCCGAGAAAAGGCGGCGAAACGCCTGATCCATCCACAACTGTTGTGGCTGATCTTCAGGAAGCACAGCCGACGGAAACTTTCCGAGCTGCGGAACTGCAAGAGCCCGTGGTGTCTGCATTGCCATACGAAGACGCTGACTATCGTGAAATCATCGACGACTTCCGTCGCGAGCTGGCTCAAAAGCTGGCGCAAATGAATGACTGTTTCGAAGTTCGAGATTTTGAAGGCATGGCCGGATTGGCTCACTGGTTGAAAGGCACTGCCGGAACGGCAGGCTTTGACCATTTCACCATTCCCGCGATTCGCCTGGAACGCGGTGCAAAGTCGAAAAGCATCGATGCTGTCCATGATTCGTTTCTTGTTGTCATATCCCTGGCAGAAAAAATTCGGCCCGAAGTCGAAACAATTCCGCTTGCACCGCCCAGGCCCGTTCAGCAGCCTGGTTGATTCTTCGGTTATTCAGCCGGAGCGAACGAAATGAGCTAAGTTATCGATCTGTGCTGATGGTCTGATGCCACGTTTTAATTTCTGCCGATAGCCGCTGCACAATCTCCGGATTTTGCTGCGCCAGATTGTTCTTTTCGTGCGGGTCTGCAGTTAAGTTGTAGAGCCGAACGGGCACTTCGTCCCAGACATGCAGGTTGCGGTATTGCGTTGTGTCTTTGCCGTGATGACGCACCAGAAGTTTCCAATCACCTTCCACGCACCACAGATACTGCAGAGTGTCGTTGGGGTTGCCGACCGTCATGTTGTGAATCGAGTGGGTGACCCCGAACACTCGCTGACGATCAATACGAGCCGCCTTGTCCATCAGATTAACGCCTGCAAGGCTCGCGGGCGGATCAAATCCTGCTGCCGCAGCAATGGTGGGAAACAGGTCGATTGCATGAGCAAGCTCTTTGCAACGCTCGGGCTTAAGTTTCTTCGGCCACGAAACCATGATCGGGGTGCGTATGCCGTTTTCGAATGGTGAGCCTTTCGACCGCTGAGCGAACGCCTTCCACAGCTTTTGATTGGGATCGTCGGCGTTGGTGCTGGTGGCGGACCAGCCGTTGTCGCAGATGTAGAGCACAAGTGTGTTGTCTGAAACTCCCTTGGTATCCAGATGGTCGAGCAGCTCGCCACACGTTTCGTCAAACCATTCGCACATGGCGTAGTACTTAGCGACATCTGCAGCTCGACCTGGCTGTGCATATTTATCCAGAAGTCTCTGCGGTGGATTGTGTGGTGTATGCGGCAGGAACGGGGCGTACCAGGCAAAGAACGGTTTTTCTTTTTCGATCGCCATATCAATAAAGTCGGTAACTGGCTGCATGCCCTCTCGTCCGATTTTCAGACCTGCATCGCCATGACGCCCGCCGCGTTTCGGATCGCCGTGAGTCATCCCGTGCGTGAACCCACCATCCTGAAATGAGCCTTCCCAGAATTTTCCCGACTGATGCGTCAGGTAACCGTTTTCTGTAAGGGACCGAATAAAGCCGGGCCGCTGGTGAAACGCTTCCCGCACCGGCAAATCAAGCTCGGCGCGATTTTTACCACCCTCAACATCATTGCCGGTGACGCCATGTTGAGTTGGATATAGCCCCGTGATCATGGAAGCCAAAGAAGGTCGGCACAACGGCGAAGCAACATACCCACGATCAAAAACCAAGCTACGCTCAGCCAATCGGTCCAGATGTGGCGTCCGGATCTCTGGATGATTCATAAACCCATAGTCGGTCCATGCCTGATCATCGCTGAGAATCAGCACGATATTTGGTTGCTCTGCTGGCGCTGCAGCTTGAGACACGAATGTCAATAACCCCCAAATGTAGAGAGTCAGTAGCATGAAATTGAAACGCGATTTCATTGGGGTACTTTCAGGGGGCAAGGCTCAGGCGGGGGGCGACGGTGAAAAATTTTGTTGAACCACTTAGCTGAATATGCTCTGGGCAGCTGGAATCGTCAATGGAGCGTGGGGACAAACTTGTTCCAGTTCAGCCTGTTAAGTTGGGGCTGAAAACAATGCCGCTGCTCTGAATTGTGGTTGCCGAAGTCGTGAGCTGCTGCCGGGCCATCGATCGATCTGCTTGCAATTCCGTTCAAGATACGTCGTCACCCGTGATCCCTGGCTTCAATCCAGAACAAACTTCCGTCTGAACCTTCTTCCGGTAACTTAGGGGGAGTGATGTGCTCGCCAGCCTGGCGGCTGGTAAAACCTATGAAAACGGCTATTTTGGACTTCATTTGGGAAAGCCCTTGCTTCCTTTGATTTATTCACTTATGTTTATGTTATATGTGACCGATGGAAGAAAATCAAGAGACTGAACTTCCGGTTCGTTGGAGCGTGAGAATTAGTCTCTCGGCATTTCGCGATGCCCATGCAGTAATCCCGAGGCTGGCCGGGCGGGCTCGACTGCGTCGGCAGGCATGGAAGCTGCAATGGTGGAATTCGGGTGATGCAGAGGTACTTGATGTTCAATGCCGACCGATACCAGGTGTGCCAATGTGGGAAGTGTTGGTTGAAGAAGGTTACGGTTTCGGGCATGGCTTTCGAGTTGTGTTCGTGCCACTTGAACCTGATGGAACAATCTGGGTCTTGTGCATCATGAAGATGGGCGAACCAGTCACTGAAGCAATGAAGATGATATTTCAGGCGCGCCTCAATGCTATTGTTGAGCGTAAAGATGTCAGTATGGAAAACCCGTTTGGTGTCACATGAGTACTTCTGAAACATCCAATGAAGCGATCAGCCACGCCATTCCCTTTCTGCGTTTTCTGATCTCAATGCCGCCCAGGGCACTCGAAGAGTTCTGTCATGCGTTGATGGAATGCAGTGGCCAAATTCGTGCGGACGTTCTGCAAATGTTCGAAATTGCGGAAGACGAAAGTCTGTCCGTTGACGAGCGGGGGCACGCGCTAAGAACTATCGTCGATCAGCTGCACTTGATTCCTGACGATGAGGGTCGGTTCGGCATGGATCTTGCCAGGTCCGAAGAACTGGCTGCGTCCAATTTTCCTGCATTGGCGTACCAGGTTGGACGGATGAACCTGCAGGAATCTGAGTTTGCAGACCGACTGCGACATCTTATGAAAACGAAGCACATTACTCAAAAGGAACTCGCAGCTCGTATCGACTGTACGCAGCCAGCTATCTCTCAGATGTTAAATCGCAAGTGCCGCCCGCAACGCAAGACTCTCAATAAGATCGCAACTGCGCTCGCTGTCGATGTGCGTGAACTCTGGCCGGACCTGGAAGTGTCTGAGTATCTGGATTCCGTGGCTGAATTTCAGCAGGACGATCGTATTATGACAGAGCCAGAAGCCGTTGCACTGCGCGATACAAGTCAACCTCGTTCGAAGCTCAAGGGCCAGCCACTGCCATCACGGAAGAAATAACGCAGCGTGAGTAAGCATCAACTAAGCGCCGACCTGTTCACTGAAGCCGACCAGCAGCAGCTTGCCAGCTTTTCGTGTGGAGATACAGTTGTTGGCCGAGCGTGTACCGAATGGATTCGTGGATCGGATGTGCTTGATTCGATGCAGCGAGGGTCCGGCGTGTGGCTCTACCGAAACTCGGATGACGAGATCGTTGGTTTCGGTTCGCTGGGGCCAATTCGTTGGCGATGGCCGCTGCCTGACGGCGATTATGCAAAACTTGCGATCATCCCGATGCTCGGGATCGACGAGCGTTTTCAGGGCCAGCCGCCAGGCAAAGAATGGCGTTACTCACGTCAGATTATGAACCATTTGATTTATGAGGCACACGTTTTTTCGGCCATGCAAAAGAAGCCCGTCGAATGGCTGTTGCTGTTGGTTCATCCCGAAAACAAGCCAGCAATCAAACTGTATGAAGAGTTCGATTTCGTTATGATCCCGGACGTAAGACGTGGTGCTGCAAATAGCTGCGTAATGAAACATCGTTTGGCGGAATAGAAGCTGCTGTGATTTGCGTAGCCTGCAAGCCAGAGCCGTGCTGGCAGGCATTTAAGAGCAGCGTTTCGTTCAGCTTGCGGGAAGCTCGAATCCCGTGGTTATCTGGCATGTGTTTCGTTTGCGGACGCTCAAGCGGGGAAAGTTCTGGAAGTTCTGGAGGTTTTGGAGGCCGGTCCCTACGCCCCAATTGCGGAACATCAAAGCAAAACGACGTAATCCAGCGATTACAACATGGCGCTACAACAATCATTCAGCCCCAAGCCATGATTTTCGAAGAATCCGCTATCGTGGCGGCGACGAAGGACTTTGCGACCATCGCACCGATTCGAACGAACATCGCCACCTTGCATGCGATCCGGAATTGGCCACGCAGTTCAGCAGGGCAGTTCAGATATAACGCCAACAAAAATAAAATTGTTGTCGTGTCATTCATGCACATTCAGCGTGATCCATTCGTTGACTTCCTTCAAAGATGGGAAGGCAGATTGAGTTCCAACACGAGTCACGGAAATGGCAGCGACCATTGCAGCACGATGGGCGGATTCCGTGAGGCTCATACCATCAGCCAGTGAAGTTGCGAACGCCGCGGTAAAGGCGTCGCCAGCACCGGTCGTATCCACTGCATCCACCTTGATGGCCGGAATGTGAGTTGATCCGGAGTCGTCAAGAAGCAGGACGCCGTCGCTGCCCATAGTCAAAGCAACGCGTTTTACGCAACGTTCGCGAAGTCGTTCCGCTGCACGAATGGCATCGGCTTCGCAGTTAACAGTCTGTCCGGTTAACGAACAGATCTCCGTCTTGTTGGGAATACATACGTCACATAAAGCCAGCAGTTCGTCTGTAACGTGTTCGGCGGGCGCCGGCGTTAGTATTGTCAGCACGCCTGCATCGCGGGCAAGGCGGAACGCTTCGATCGCGGCATCCACTGGTGTTTCCAATTGACAAAGAACGACGTGGGATTGTTCAACCATGGACGACGCGGCCCTGACGTCCCTGGAGTTAAGCCCTGCATTCGCTCCTGCGACAACGATAATGCAATTTTCGGCATTGTTGTCGACCAAAATTGCAGCTGTTCCGGTTGGCTGGTCTGCTGCACGCCGAACAAACGATGTCTGAATGCCTTCCGCCACATAGGCGTCGAGGGCCGTTTTTCCGAACGCGTCGTTTCCGACACAGGCAATGAACGTGACATCGGCACCAAGTCTTGCCGCAGCGACAGCCTGGTTGGCGCCCTTGCCACCCATGCCCTGATGCAGCGCATGTCCAGTCAACGTTTCGCCGGGTTGTGGAAACCGGGGCGTACGAAATGTCAGATCAATGTTGGCGGAACCGACGACGCAAATGCGTGGATGTTTCATTCAGATTTCCATTTATATGGCAGATGACGCGTTGATAGCCAGTGAGCGGTGGCATGCCGTTGTCGGTGACTTCCAGAATGATGTGGATCTGTTTGCCAGGTTCGTCTGGCACGACAAAGCTGGCCTTGTTCGCCGAATCACTTCCGGCAATCGTGACGGTCGCTTTTGCTGAGCCTGCTTCGCTGTACTGCCACCAGCGGAACGTTAATTGGTCTTCGTCCCGATCCGTGGCTGAAGCGGATAGCTGCACCGTTTCGCCGGGCTTTACGTCTCGCGTGAGCTGCCCCGTCATCGTGGCGACGGGGGCGTGATTGGCTTCGTTGAATTCCTTCGCACACCAGTCGGCTCGTGCGGCGAAGTCGTTCTGCAGCGCGCCGATCCAGCGCCATTGTGGTTTGAGATACGCAGTCAGTTCGGCGTCGTTCGGAATTTCCTTCTTCAATCGTAGCCGACCCCACGCGGTACTCGTGTACCAGCGACCGACGGGATATTCATAGCCGGGCTCAAGCACCGGGTCCAACCACGTGTTCTCCCGGACCTTCACGAAACGCCCGCCCCAGCCGCCCCAATCCGGCGATTCATCGCTTCGCAGACCGTTTGGAATGTTGTAGATGAACGCTGGCGAATCACCTTCCGATCGAAAATCACCTTCGCTGAAACCCTTGTCACCATTCACATGAGCCTTGTACAAAGAGCACAACGGGCCGTGGTCTTCCAGAATGTTGGCCTTCATCCATGAACCAACCAGATGCGTCTGTTGGTCCGCCGGGATATATTTTTTCCAGTGATAGAAAAAGGCGATGAACTGATCGGAGATAACCGTCGGGATGTTGTACTTGCCCCAGTGCGGACGGATGTAAGTTTGGTAAGTCTCATCCTGTTCCCAGATGAAATAAAAGCGAATCTTCTCTGCAACTTCGGCCATACGCAGGGGATGTTGTTGCTCGATTGTCTTTAACGCTCGCGCGATTGTGTTCGTTCCGCCCCACGCCTGAATCCAGACGGGACGATCGTTCGATTTGTCCAGCAACACTTCAACAATCCGCTGCGACCCTGCGGTGATCTCGTCCATTTCACCTTCCGACTTTACGTTTCCGAGCAGCGTTCGAGACTGAAGGAACTCCGGAGTTGGATAACGCGGGTCGTGCTTGACGAGATTCGGATACACTTTGGCATACGCCGTCAAATACGGCTGAGCCCAATCGTCTCCGGCCCAGTTGTGCCCATGAGCATGATACTGCGAACTGGACGAGATGATTCCCTCAATGTCGAATTCGTTGGCGTACAGCAGGAAGCGCACCATCGAACATTCGTCGTCGATTTCGCCATCGCTGGTGACAATCACGCGTGGTTTGTCGGCGGCCAACAGCGAATCGTTCTGGCCGACTGCGGTTGCGGCGAACAAGAGAAGAAGAAGCGGAAATCGAACGCTCAGACTGTGATGCGGATTACTTTTCATGTGACTTGTCCAACGAATTGATGTTGTTCTCCGGCTTGGTGTAGTCGATGAATTCAGTCGGGTCCGTACCGTTCAGATATTCTTCAACGTTGGTGTATCCGTCGCCGTCTTTGTCGGATGAACTGTCATCGGCCGCGTTCGCATTCAGGCCGTATTTATTCTCCCAGTCGTCGGGCATGCCATCACCGTCTGAATCCAGAGAAGCTTCCGCTGATTGCTGTTCCGGCCAGCCGCCGACGTCTTCCTGAGTCGTGATAATGCCGTTGTTGCCATGAGCCGCAGTGCCGTTGCGAACTTCTTCAGTGATGCGGACATCGATTGAATCACGCTTTGGTACTGAGCAGCCTGCGTGTTCCAGCACAGTCAGGTAAGCATCTGCGGCGGACTGCTGATGAATGGGCATTGCCTCCCACGGCGTCGTCAGCTTTTTGAAGTTTTCGCCTTTCACGCCCAACCAGTTATCCACTGTGACTTCCGGAAAACGGTCGACATGGTTTTCGGCCACATACCAGGTGCCGTAATCGTCTTCGCCTCTAGACGAAGGGCTCGCGATGCAGTCCTTAACATCGGTTCGAGTGGCGGGACCAGGTTTGTAGTAGTTGGCAATCATGTTGATTGCGGAAAATTCGATGGGCGGTGTTCGCCGATCGCCCTTCTGGTGTGCTTCGCCACCATAACAGCTTTGATAACCCCAGTTGTACAACACATTGTTGCGATAATCGTTGTATCCACAACCCGAGGCCCAGCGCACATTGCGACTGTCATTGTGTGCAATCAGGTTATGGTGATAGGTGCCATGATGGTTTCCCCAGATTCCGCCGAAACGATGCGAGCCGTCTGCCTTCGCGCAGGCTTCGGTGATCATGCACCATTGAATCGTGACATTTTCGTTGTGGTACAGCGAGAACACTTCATCGCTGCTCCAACTGGCTGACACATGATCGACGATGATGTTGTTTCGGTACCGTCCGCCCAGCGCGTCGCCGTCGTGATCGGTCCGAACTCTGAGATAACGAATGACGACATCATTGGCGTCGATGGCCAGATTGCCTTTGATGGTGATTCCATCTCCAGGAGCGGTCTGGCCCGCAATGGTGATGAAGTCATTCTTAATTTTCACGTCGCCATCGATGGTTCCCGACACCTTGAAGACAACAATTCGTGGTCCCTTGGCATCACACGCCGCTTGCAGGCTGCCCGGTCCTTTGGCGTTCAAATTCGTCACGGCAATCACCTGCCCGCCTCGACCACCAGGCGTCACCGAACCGTATCCTTCCGCACCCGGAAACGCGGCTACGATGGCGGGCGTGACTTCGTTGCCGGTCGCTTCGGGACGCAGGCCCATCGGTCCGCCAAGTGTCAGCAGGGTGATTAAGATTGTGGGGAGTTTCATTTCGTTTCCGTTCACGATGCTTCGTCTGTCTTCAATAAGTTTTGGCTCGGTGTCTGCGAGGCGAGATCGGAGCCTCAAAGCAGATTAATTGCCCATACGCCGTAAGTCTTCCTGTCTTTGCGTCAATAGTCACGATATTCTAAGGTGATGAAGGCCTTCGATACATCACGCCCGGAATTTTCTCCATACGGTTTCACTTGCGAGCGGTGGAAACCGGCTCGTATGCCCCGGCCGGATCGCCACAACGAAGTCGAACTGAATTTCCTCACTGCTGGTTCGCTGACCTATCTGCTGGGCGGCCAGCGGACGACGATCGAGGCAGGGCGGCTCGGCATTTTCTGGGCCGCCATTCCGCATCAGATCGTGGACATTGAAGGAGACGCTCCGTACTTTGTGATGACACTGCCGTTGAGCGAATTTCTGCAAGCGGAACTTGATTTGAGTTTCGTGAATCGCATTCTGCGAGGTGAGCTTATGGTCGATCTTGTCCAGAACAAATGGGACGAAATGACCTTGCAGCGATGGGAGCAGGACCTTAAGACCGACGATCGAGTCCTGCAGCGTGCCGCACGTTTGGAAGTTCAGGCTCGGCTGTTGCGTTTTGCTCACGTGATGACCGACGGGGCTATCACGACCTCGATGGCCGCGTTAACGCGGGCTGATCAAATCGCCTGTTATATCGCGAGGAACTATCAACAGCCGCTGACGTCTCAATCGATCGCCGAAGCATTAGACATTCACGCCAACTACGCGATGACTTTGTTCAAAAAGACGTTTGGCACCACGGTGACGGCATTCATTATCCAGCATCGTATCTCCCACGCTCAACGGCTGCTTGTCACAACTGATGCCGCAATCTTAAACGTTGCACTGGATTCGGGTTTCCAAAGCCTCAGCCGATTCAACGAAGCGTTCAAAGCCAGCTGCGGCTGTGCACCGCGAGACTTCCGCAAAACGCATCGTCCTATGGACTGATCGAGCGTTTTGTTTGCGCCGCCTTAATTTATTGAACCGGCTTAGTTCTTATTCACCGCGGCCTCTAAAGTTTCGGCTTCAAACAGTATTCGATCGACGTCCTGTTTGCGGAGTGCGTCAATAAGGTTCCGTTGCTGCTGGCGATCCAGTTTTTCAGTGAGCTCTTCTTCGTGCACTCCCAGTGGGACGTTTTCCAGTGACCAATCGTCGCTGCGTTGAGTTGCAAAAGGGATGTCCGTCATGCGTTCGGCCTGCAGATTGCCCAGCGGACTGCGGCCCCAGGCATAGCGGTAGTGCACGGGACTGGCGACCATCGGACTGCTCAGCACCAGCACCTTCTTGTCCGTTTGCGGCTGACCTCGATCGTTTTTGCCGGTCACCAGATGTTCGGCTGTGGCTGGGTGAAACTTTCGATCTTCGCCCGCCACTGCGAAACCCAGAATCGGGCCGCCGTCATCCACAGCGCCGGCTGGTTCGTCCAGTTGTAATTCGATGTGTCCGTCTTTGACATTCATGCCAACAACGATGGGTGGCTTCCAGCGGATGGACCGTTCGAAACCATACTGAGTCGCCAACGCCCAACGCGCGATGCGTTCTCCGGCCGGGATTTTCAGCTGAGGATGATACCAGCGGCGTCGCAGATCATACGTGCTGGTGAAGCCAATGTTCCTGTCGCCAGCTTTGTACAAATCCAGAAAGGTCTGGTACTGGGCTTCGCGAATGAACGGGCCGGGATTGGCCATCATTTCGCAATAGTTGTCCAGCGTCTGCACGGTGCCTTCGGTACACAACGACAGAATGCCAAACGGCATGTTGGGATCGTTAAAGGCGGCTCGCCACGACGCAACCATCTGCGGAAACACGTGGCGATACATGATGGTCCCTTCAGTTCCATTGAAGCAATTGTTGTAGCCCTGATGAAAGATAGCGCCTTTGATCTGCAGCCCTTCCAGTGGCCCAATCATACTGGCGTAGCAGTTGCCGGGGCGATTTTGATCCACCGGTGGGCCGGGACGCAGGTCGGTTGGTTCGGTTTCGTTGGCCGGCATTTCACGGCCCTCTTTTTGGAACCGTTCCACCTTTTGACGATAGCTGGCGACTCGCTGATCAAGATCCGCCTGAGCATCCCAGGCGGCGACTTTTTCATCCCATTCCTGCAGCAGAGTCTTCACTTGTGGCGAATCGATTTTTCGAAGCACTTCGTCCGGCGTCCAGGTTTCGACAGTGGTGCCGCCTCGTGAAGCGTCGATCACGCCAATCGGCACCTGCGATGCCATGTGAATTCGTCGAGCAAACACGTAACCGATGGCTGACAATTCGCGGACGATTTCGGGCGAACATTCGTCCCAGTCGCCTTTGCGGTAATGCTGCCCAAACCAGCCGCTCCATTCGTGCAGTCGAGCAAACCCTGGCTTTTTTTCGGGCCCGTTCATCGCGGGAACGGTCAGGATTCGGATGTTGGGAAAATTTGCGGAAACGATTTCCAGTTCACCGTTTTCAATGCGGTCCAGCGGAAATTCCATGTTGCTCTGACCGCCCAGCACCCAGACATCACCGATCAGAATGTTGTCCAGGGTCAGCGTCGTCCTGGCATTCTTGACTGTCATCGTCTGCGGCGTCGAATTGACGGCCAGTGCAGGCAGAGTTGCCTTCCAGGTTCGGTCATCAGCCGCGGTCGCCGTTTGTTCGTGACCAGCAATTGACACAACAACCTCTTCACCTGCGTCCGCCCATCCCCAAACCACAATCGGCTTGTCTCGCTGCAGCACCATGTTTGACTGAAACGCATTGCTGACACACAAGCCTTCACCGATCGCCGGAAATTCAACCACGTCTTCTCGCGGCATTTGTTGATTCTGTGCAACGGCAATATCTGCATTGGCAAGCAACAGAAACGCCAGAATGGTGATGGTGAAAACCTGACTTGTCGGTGGACAAAATGACAAGCGAATTGGGCGGGTGACGGGTTTCATAGAATTCTCATTCGTCTTTGCTGAGGCGGGAGTGGCCGGCTGGTGGTCTTCAAGTCACAAGCTGAAAGCCTGCGTTATGGTAGCGGATACCGGGTTACAGGATCTATGGAAGCTGTACTCCATAGAATTTCATCGCGTTGCGGTAGAACAGTTTTTCGACAAGGTCGCGACCTTTGCCGTCAGCCCAGTTTCGGGTGAGTCGGATTACAGATGCATAGTCGCCGGTGGTTCTGGATACGGGCCAGTCGCTGCCAAATACCAGTCGGTCTTCGCTAAAGCAGTCCAGCGCCAGGTTCATGATCTCTTGATATGGTTCAATGTCTGCGGGGGCAGGCTGCTGTTTAAACCGGCCATAAAGGGCGGATACTTTGCAGTATACGTTGGGGTATTTTCCGACAGCCTTGAACTGTTGAATCCAGTCAGCGTTCAGTGGCTGCCCATCCAGTTGAACGCCGCCGAAATGATCAATGATGATCCGCAGCGAGGGTACGCGTTCAGCAATAGTGGCAACGTCTTCCAATGAATACTTGCCGAGCAGGATATCAACAGTTTTACCTTGATCGGCGCTAATTTTCAGGTCACGAAAGAAGGCATCTGACAGTTCATTCTGATGACGGCCCGACAGACGAAATCCGACATAGCGTTCATCTTTGCAAAGATGCTGAAACAGCGGAGAGAAGTTTTCCGTGCCAACCACTTCGGATAGGTTTCCAACAACACCTCGGTACAGCTGTTTGTTGTGGGCGGTGATGTCCAGGTTCCATTGATTGTCCGGCAGACTCTGGCCCGCCTGGACTACTACAACTCCCTTTACTTGATTTGCCAACGCAATTGGTTCATGAACCTGCGGCAACATTGAACGATAAAGCGTGTTGTTGTCCTTTGGAATCCAGTAAATACCTTCAGGACGATTCAGGTCCCACAAATGGACGTGCGTGTCAATGATTGGGATATCGCTGTTGTCCTCAGCGAGTGCTGTGGTGTTGAAATACAAAGTCGTCAACAACACGCAACCGATGAATTGAGACCATGAATTCGCCATTGTCGCCCTCGTTTTGGAATCGAACCTTTCCCAGCTCAGCGCCAACTATCACAGAAAGTGCACAATCGGGCCTTTTTGATCGATGCTTAACGCAACGTCCATTGCGCCGTAGTGGTCGATGGGGTTGCCGTAGGCGTTCAGGATGGTCGTGTAGAAGTTGCCGAGTGTTTTGTGGCCTTGCTGGTCGTAGCCGGGCAGGCGGATGTAGCGTCGACTGATGTCGAGCTTCGCATTTTTACCGGCGAGCACCACGAAGGGCCATTCGCTGCCTTTGCTGTGATGCGTTTCGCCGTTATTGGGCAGATAGAACAGCATTGTGTTGTCGAACATGGTGCCACCCGCTTCAGGAACGCTTTTTAGACGAGTCGCAATGCGGTCGATGAGTGTCATGTGCTGGTTTCGCACCTTGTCGCGAATGTCGAGTGCTTCCACGCCGCCGATTGATTTGCCGTGGCCAACGTCGTGCAGGTTGACGCTTTCGCCTTCGATACCGGGCAGGCCCGTGTAGCGTGTGCCGAGTTCGTCGGCGGTGAAGGCGACCACGTTGGTCATTCCCGATATCAGCGTCGACAGCAGCACTTCGACCAATCCCGATTGCCGGTCGACGGTGGACAACTTGTCGGCCAGATATTTTGCGTCAAGTTGCGGGATGTGTTTGCGAATGATGTCGCCCATCGCTTCGACGCGACCATTCCGCTGCCGAATGTCGTTCAGCGCGTCGGCGTAGTTGGCGACCTTGCGTTGTTCGATACCGTGCAGCGGACCGGCCAGCGAAGATTCGTCGTTGGATAGAAACTGCAGGACCTTGCGTTCCAGTTCGTAACGTGTGCGAGCATCCTGATCGGCGGAAACAGACTTGAACAGTTCCTGCATCGCAATCTTTGGCGAACCAAACGCATAGTTTGGCTGCTGAGGTCCACGAGCGGAAAAGCCTTTTTCGATACCGTCGATGTTGCCGCGCGAATTACCGCCTTCGCTGGGAAAGCAGGCCAGTTCGATGTGATAAAACGGCGATGGAAACAAGTCCGCCAGTTCAAAATCCACCGTCGCCCATTTGATGGAGCTCAAACGTTCGTTGGCCTTGTACGCTCCCAGCGACGAACACCACGTATGATGCCCGGTGGTGCACATCTTGCCCGACAGTCCCTGCAGGATGGTCATATTCTGTTTGTGTGCGGCCAGAGGACTCATCCATTCCGGCAGATCGTGATCGTCCAGATCAGCGACGAACGCGTCTTTGCGTTTCTCGGCTTCCAGTTGCTGCTTGTTAAATGTGGGCGGCACCAGAGATTCAGGCAGCAATCCGTTGCCTTTATGCATAAAGATAAACCGCATCGGCGGCTTGCTGGCAATGGTGTCAGCGAACACAGACTGCGACGCCAGACTCAACGCCCCAATGCCGGCAAGGGATTGCGATAAAAATTCTCGGCGAGTATTCATGGTGGTTTGCATTCTGCGTTTTGAAAGTTTGGACCGTGATTCAGGGGCAACGCCCCGGTTATTTGCCTAGCCCAGCCCACGGGGCTGGGTACTCATTAAGTACGTGAATCGCCGGGCCAACGGCCCTGCAGTTTGCTTTAATACAAGCGTCACAGTTAACAAACGGTCGGACCTTTGGCCCTTCACTTCGATTGTTCGAAAACCCAGCCCGATGGGCTGGGCTAGGAAAATTGATGGGCCTTTGGCCAAAAAAACCGTAAGCTAAACGTGCCGTTTCATAAGACCTTCCAATCACCAACGGCTTACTCAACCGCTGAACTTACATCCTTGCGATACCGAAAAGAATCCGAAGTCAGCAACGATACAACGACAGCTCGAAAACTTCCACCGCTTTCTACGTATGCTTGATCGGCATCGATCAGAGTCTGCGAATCCGACAACATTTCGTTGCGGCCCATGAAGTAGCGGAAGGCGTGGCGAATGATCGACTGACGGACTCGATCGGACTTCGCCAATCGATCAATCAATTCAAACGCATCTGCCACGTCGCCATCCAGCGCTGAGTCGCCCGTGCCGGATAGTGATCCTGTCGCGTTGACAGGCTTTGTCTTGTAAACATCGGCCGACGTTTTGCCGTTGCCTTGCTGGATCAGGTTGTCTGGATGTTCCAGACTTTCGTCGGTGCGAAAGCGGCCGAAGTCGTCGAAGATTTCGAATGTCAGCCCCAGCGGATTCATCTGCTGATGACACTTCCAGCATTCCTGCTTGCCGGTGACAGAATCCAGACGTTCTCGCAGAGTCCGATGGTGATCTTCCGGAATTTGCGCGTCCACCGTGATCGGCACGTCGGGGACTCGGCCAGCCAGCAACTTTTCGCGAATCCAGCGGCCGCGGCGAACGGGATCGGTTTCTGTGTTCTGAGCATGAGCCAACAACCAGGCCGGGTGAGTCAGAATGCCTTTGCGGTTTTCGATTTTGAACGGCTGCACCACCGGATAGTCCCACGTTTCGACGTCTTCGTATTTGCCGCGGGACCAGCGGCCCTGATAGTCCAGCGGCCCGGCGCCGGGAACCGGCGGCAGACTGTAGATTTCGGAATGACGAAACTTTTGGCCGCCATGAAAAAACCATGGAAAGGTAACCGGCGTGATTCCTTTGCCAAACGTGTGTTCGAAGAACGACATGAACCGTTCGAAGTCTCGGATATTGTTCTTGCGGCGGTCTTCACGAAGATCCGTGATGCGAATGATCGCGAACAATTCCTTGCGTTCTTCAAAGTTGTCCAGCAAAGCCTGTTCGGTTTTGTTCTTCCAATCCGTATCTTTGAGTCCTTCATACGCTCGCCGCCAGTCGGCGACGATCTTCTGGCCTTCTTCGTTGCTTTTGGTATGCAGGACGAAAAATTCATCGGTGGTTAGCAACCGGGCGAAAACGTCCGTGTCTTCGGTCAGAATGCGATCGACAACTCGATCGGCTTCGTTGGTCACCGATCCTGCCGTGCCGCTGTAATCTCGCCCCGCGTTGTCGTAAAAGCCGCCGCTGCGAGCCACATCTTTGAACAGCTTGATGCTGTTGGGGTAACCGAAGAATTCGCGAAAGAAGCGGTTGATCTTCGGGTGAGTCACGGAATGCGAACGAATGTGAATACCGTTCAGCGACGAATCGCCTTCGCCGTAGAACGTGCGTTTGTCATCCAGCAGCCGATTGACTTCACGACGGAAGTCTTCTTGCGAAAGCAGTCGGCCCTGGCTGGCGGCTTTTATCAGTTGTTCATCCGGCACGCGATCGTCGATGGCATACGCGATGGCGTAGGCGGCTTCGCGAGGCGACAGTTTGCGTCGGCCGAATTCATCGGCATCGCCCGCACCAAATTCCAGGCGATACAGGAACTCCGACTTCAGCAGCACGCTAACCAGCATCTGTCGCAGGCCTTCGACATTGCCGCCCAGTTCAATGGATGATTGCAACAGCGGCAGGTACTGATTCAATTCCGCTTCGGTCGCATCGCGTTGCAGCACGCAGTCGAATTGAGCGTGAATGGCGGCAATCATTTCGTCGTAAGTCGGCGGCGTTGGCTTGCGTACGATGCTGATAAATGCTTCCGACGATTCCGTGGGATACCAGCGATCCTTCGCGTTGGGGAATTCCAGTTTTCGCCCATCCTTGCCGTGATGAACGGCACCAAAAATCTGTTTCTCAGAAATCCATTCGGCGTTGTTCAACATCACCAACAGATGGCCACCGTCCAGAGTTGCGGTGTCGTAATATCGAACGCCCGATTGGTCGGGCAGGACGATGGGATTGGTCACACCGTAGAAGCTGCGTTGTCGAGCGTTACCGATCAGCTTGAACACCGCGTTGACTCGTTCGTGAAATATCTGAGGACTCACCAACCACCGTCGAGCGGGCGTGAAGGCCTTGTCGGTGATTGAACCATCGAACAGCTTCTCGTGGTCGACGTAGTTTCCATACGCTGGCTCTCGCAACTTTTCGTCCAGCTTTGACGCGTTATGAGTCCGCAGTTCACTTCGCAACCAACCGGCCAGCGTTTCGCGTTCTTCAGTGGTTGGCTGGTCAGCATCCATGGGTGGCATCAGCCCAAAGAAGATTTGGTCCTGAGCACGATTCAGTAGTTCCAGTTTAGCGTCGAGCTTCAGTGTCGTGAAATTGTCAAAGCGAACTTCCGCTTCTGCTGAACTTTCGTTGTGACAATCCATGCAGCGACTGGAGACGATCGATTGCACATGTGCGGCAAGATTCATCGCGGCATTTTGCTGTCCTGAAGTTTCCTGCCCAAAGCTGTTTCCCGACATCGCAACGCTGACAATGAAAACCATCAACGGCCGCAGCGCCGCAACTTTCGTTCGACCACGTTTCTCATAGGCCACTTGGCTGGCCGAATCGTGCCTGACCGCAGAGGGGCAGTCCATTGATTTTCGAGAACCGATCATTGCTATCCTGAATCACTGAGTAACCGCTGTGCTGATCCTCGTGCGACAATCGCGCGATCCGCAGCACAGCGGCATCGATGATAACAAACGTCAACCGCACTTCGCCCGTTTTTTTTGTAGAAATAACCAGAGACTCACGTCGCCTCCTCATGTCAGCTTCGAAAACTCAGGTTGCTTGCAATAGGCGTCTACAACAGCTCATTCACGGCATCTTTCTGATCGACTGCGACAGGCAATGCATCTTGTCGCTTTGTCCGGAATTGTTGTCAACCATTCGATTTTCACTGCAAGACGCCATTATTAACGCCGGTCGCAGGCGTTGATCGGTGACATCAATGGTGGTGACACCGCCAACTTGATGAATCAATCGATCCCCAACCGCGATGATGCGGATGTCGTTCCACTTCCAGTCTGTCAGTTCTTCATTGCTACCGACATTGTCGGTTTGCTTTACAGCAGCGTTCGTGTCAATCTCAACCTTCCGCCCACGCGTCATAATCTTGCCTCGTCTTTCGTACTTTTCGCCGTACAACATGCCGAAGAATTTTGCGCTCGGGTGCAGATCCATCTGGTAGCCCATCAACGCAAAATTAGGCTCGTCGATAAATTGGCTGCGGCACTGCACGCCTGAATTATTCTCCTTGAATCGAACCTTCGCCGTGAATTCAAAGTCGGCGACATCGCCACCCTGCCAGATCAGAAATGTGTTGGCGTCGATCTTCCGTTCGCGAGTCGTTCTCTCCGACGATGGAGCCGTCCACAACGCTCCCCAAATTATCAAGCCCTTTCCAGCCGGACAGGTCATTGCCGTTGAACAGCGTTTAAAAATCATCAGCGGATGCAATCGGTAGTGAGATCAATGCAATGAAAGCCGTTGCCAGGAAGTTTCTATTCATTTTACAGATTCTCTTTTGCGTGGAATTTGTCGTCTGTTGACGTAAGTGAAGCGCGGGCCGGTTAAAGATCAGTGAAGGGCTTACTCTCGCGAATACTCATCTTTGTATTTCAATGCTTTTTCGCAGAGTCCTTTCAGGGTGTCGCTATACTTTGGGTCTTCAGCCACATTGACAAACTCAGCCGGGGCGACTTCGCGTTCGTAAAGCAGCTCCACCCCATCTTGTAGTAGTTGGCGTAGATGTAGCGATCGTCGCGGACACCGAACCATCTCGGCAGCTTCGCATTGCCGGAATGGTGTTCGCAGTAGAAATCGGTCCGCCAAGTGTTGGGGATTCACCATCAATAACGGGCTTCAGCGAAACGGGTACCTCCCCGAGGCGGTCACTATACACACCACGGATTCGTCGAGCTAGGTGCCTTTGGTACCAACAAGTTACGTCAAACGCGTGAAATCGTTTTCTACCCTTGGAACCCGGTTTCCGCCATTCCGAAGCCGCCAAAGTCGCCCCAAAAACCGCGTCGTGATCGGATGAGACTGGCTCGCTATTACCAGTCGCTGCTGGACTCCGGCAAATTTGAAAGCCGCGCCGCTCTCGCTCGCCATTTGGGCGTCAGCCGGGCTCGCGTCACGCAAGTCCTGAACCGGTTGAAGAACGACAATGGCGTCCGAGAGACCGCGTAGACTCAATCACTCAATCGAGGAGTGCGACCCAACTACGTGTGGTGTGTACGGTTTCAGCCTCGATTCAAACGTTCACATTTTTCAGCGTTTTCTCACGCTTTCTATCAACGACCTATATTCTTTCCAAAATTTTTGTCCCTAAATGGCCCATTTGCGACAGTAGAGGTGTCGGCAAAATCGGCAAACCCTGGTTGGACATTGTCTTGGATACGAAAGCACGAACAGCATTTGAGATTCTGGCCCGCGAAAATTCGCGGATGCTGATGGTGTACCTGCGTAGCTTGGTCCGTGACGAGGCTGCAGTAGACGATCTGTTTCAGGAAGCAATGGTCGTCGCATGGCGGCGGCTGGATGAATGCGATCTGGATCGGCCGTTTGGGCCGTGGCTTCGAGGAATCGCTTCGCGATTGGTGCTGGCTCACTACCGGAAACAGAAAACGGCTCCAGTGCTGCTACATGAGGCGGTGCTGCAGGTGGTGGACCGGCACTTTGAGAACATCAACCTGTTGGCGGGTGACACGTGGGACGACAAGGTGGCTGCTCTTCGTGTGTGCATCGATGCGTTGCCCGAGCGGCAGAAGTTGGTGATCGGTGGCAGGTACTTTGATGGTCTGTCCGCTGCGGAAGTGGCTGAGCGATTCGAGTTGTCGCTGGAAGCGTGCAAAAAGCGGCTTCAGCGTGGTCGCGCGATGTTGGCCGAGTGTTTGAAGACGAAGGGCGTTTTGGCGGCGTCAGAGGCGACATCATGAACGATCGGATCGACGATTTACTTTCGGACTGGCTGGATGATGCGGATGAAAATCCTGAAGGCAATCGCGATGTGCCTATAAGCGAAGCGAGTGAGACTGTTGCCCAGTCGCTGCTGATTCATGGCATGCTGGCAGATATCGGCAGCCGCGACGACGATTCAGAGGCCGAGCGCATCCACGCAGTGATGCAGCGGATCGATGCAGAATTTGCGGCGGATTCTGTGAATGTTGCGCCAAAGAGTGTGCCGCATAGTCGACGCAGGTTTGCGATTTTGACGTCGGCTTTGACGATCGCGGCCGCTGTGATGGTGATGTTCGTTGTGTTTGGCCCGCACCAAAGTGTGTCGGCGGCAATGGCTTCGCTTGAGAAGGTGGTGGAAGCAGCGGCTAAGCCGTTTGACCGCACCTATAAAGTTCGCCTCGCCCAAGAGTATCCGCGTGATAAGCGTCCGCGAAATCTCTCGCAGGAGGCGTGGGATCGCGAGGCACCCGAGCAAATCGACGGGGCGACGATTCATGTACGTGGTGCTGATGAATACGTGATGACCGTGTTGCTGAAGACGGGCGAGACAAGAACCTCTGGTTGCGACGGTCAGGTCAGTTGGTCGTTCCGCGAAAACGGACCAGTGCATGTCTCCACGGATTTGAATCGCTTCCGCGGTGGAATGCCGGGCAATCAGCAGGATATGCCGTTCCTGAATATTCACGCCAACCTGTCACAGTTGAAAATCGGGTTTGACGTTGAACTTGCAGATGAGCAGGAAACGGGTGCCGACGGCACGTTGCTTTCGCGGCTCACCTGTATTCGCAAATCAAGCGACGTTCGCGGTCCCAAACAGGTTGACGTCTGGTTTGACGCTGAAGATGGAACGGTTCACAAGATGCTGCTTGATGGTCTTCCGCGAGGCCGAGGTGGCCCGAAGAGCGTGATGCTGGAGTTGGTGGACCAATCCGAACTGGCTTCAGATTTCTTCTCGCACGACACGCATCACGAACCCGGAAAACGCATTCGATACGAGAATGAATAACGATGAGCCATCAATTGATAATAGCTACAGCAGCGATTGCCGCTTTTTGGAGCGTGTCGCCATCCGCGGCGCTTGCTCAGCAGGGCCAGGTCGACCCGATCGTTACAGCGATCGACGCAGATGGAGATGGCTCGGTCAATTCGACGGAACTCAAATCTGCTGCCGCATCGATCCGCAAACTGGATACGGACGGCGACGGTGTGGTTTCGCTCAATGAAGCGTCAAGCAATTCGAATTCGAGTGACGGACGTGGTGGAGGTAGCAGCCGCGCTGGCAGCAGATTGGGCGGTTACACGCAGCCGCCGCCAGCCAACAATGTTCCCGACCATCCGTTCAATATCATCGTGGGGCGACTCACGGACAACAGCGGGACCGTTCGCGTACTGTTTCACAGCGATGTGAAAGCATATGTGGCCTATGGCGATCAGGCAGGAAGGCTGTCTAGCAAAACGGCCGTTCAAAGTCTTGCCGCCGGTGAACCATTCGACTTTGTGATCGATTCGCTCGCGAGGAACACTCGCTACTTTTATCGCGTGATGTATCAGGGCAACGGCCGAAACCAGCAGACCGACGAATTTTCGTTTCACACGCAGCGAGACAACGGTAGCT
>CALFSX010000077.1 GCA_937916515.1 uncultured Planctomycetaceae bacterium
GCCAACTTACCTCACAACACATTCACCTGCTGCCACATTGTTAATCAAACCTTTTGGCGTATTACGAACACGTTGAATGTACCGCACATCCGCCCTGAGGTTTTGAAGCAACCAATACCCTCCAGTGATGAAGTGTCAAAATCCGAGCAGCAATCCGCCGATTCAAACTGACGATGACGCACTCGTATGAAGCAAGGAGTCTTCAACGCGGCCGGCGAGTAAGTCTTCCATAATGGATGTATGGAGTCGATGGATCAATGAAACGCTTTTCTAAACTGCTGGCCGCAGCGCTTGCATCCGGGTGTATCGGAATCACCCCACTATCCATCGCTCAGGACCGTGAGGTGGCCCCCAATGAAGCTGCTACCCCAAAGGCCCAGACACTATCCTGGCTGCCTGCGCCGCAACCATGTACGCTACAGCACACAGCGTTAAAGCCGGTCTCCGGGCAGTTGCTGCTCACAAGCGTGTCGGTTGCGCAGGAAACTCCGTCGTCCGGGCCGCCAGAAGTTCCAATCGCCGGTAGTCCTCAAACTGCGGCTCAACAATCTTCAGAACTGGACGAACTTGACGTTGCCGAACTGCTGAACGGAGCTCAGTCAGAAATTGACGCGACTCTTCAGATTAACCATGGGTGGTGGCAACCGCTTGTGCAGCGATCACTACGCAACAACGCAACCCCAAACGGCATTACTCTTCAGGACGTGCTGGTCGGGGCTCTGAACAACTCACACCAGATCAAGGTGTTCTCAGAACTGCCCATGATTCGGGCGTCATCCATCACAGAAGCAGACGCCGCCTTCGACTGGTCCGCGTTTTTGGATGCTCGCTGGGACGACACAAGCGAGCCAATTGGCAGTTCCCTTACGGCGGGAGCAGGCGTAGAACGCTTTGAAGACCAGAAATTCGGCACTTCCGTTGGTCTCCGCAAACGCACGTATTCCGGCGGACAGCTGGAACTGTCACAGCGATCCGGACTGGAAAAGAACAATTCGCAGTTCTTTCTGCCAAACCCACAAGCCACTTCTCGCGTCGTTGTCAGCTTCACTCAGCCACTGATGCGTGGAAAAGGTAAGGTCTACAACACCGGCTTAACCATGCTGGCGTGCATCGACAAGGACATCGCAGAAGACGAACTTCACAGACAGCTACAAACTCATCTTCTGGAAGTCACTCGATCCTACTGGGCTCTGTACCTGGAACGAGGCGTGCTGATTCAGAAAATGAATTCCTATCGGCGAGCCAAACTGATTGTATCGCGTTTGGAGCAGCGTCGAATGATTGACGCATCCGAAAGCCAGATTGCCAGTGCGGTCGCGGAACTGAAGTCACGTAGCGCAGATTTGCTTCGAGCAGACATGGCTGTCAGAAATGCGGAATCCCGACTAAGATCACTCGTTAACGACCCCGCACTTTCACTGGGCGAACATACAGAACTGATCCCAACGGACATCCCAAGCTTTGTGGCGTTTCCCATTGACATGGCCGGATCTGTCGGTGAAGCAGTCCAATACCGACCTGAAGTCGCTCAATCGGTTAAGCAAATCCGATCCGCCTGTGTAAGAGCTGAAATGTCACGCAACGAACTACTTCCGGTGCTTAACCTGGTAACCGAAGCGTACGTTTCCGGCATTGACAGAAACTACGACGCGGTTGGAGCCTTTGGGCGATCATTTGACAGAGGTGCCCCAAGCTACAGTGTGGGACTGCAATATGAAGTGCCACTGGAAAACCGAGCCGCTCGTGCACGTCACATTCGTCGCTTCCAGGAGTTGCGTCAGGCTCAAAACCAGTACCAGACGACTCTGGAAACGGTTCGATTGGAAGTGGAAGTCGCCGTCCGAGAAGTGCTGACGTCTCAACAGGAACTGTTCGCCAAAGAGCAGGCCATGGACGCACGCAACCGGCAACTGGAATATCTCACACAGCGTTGGGAAAAATTGCCCGGCCAGGACCTGTCGGCCTCTTTGGCACTCGAAAATCTGCTGAATGCTCAAACGCAACTTGGACAGGCTGAATACGACTTTTTGCAATCGCAGATGACCTACAACCTGAGCTTGACCAACCTGAAAAAATCGACAGGGACTTTGCTGCAGCACGAATCAGTGTCGTTATCTGATACCTGCGTCGGTAAACTGCCAACTCGAATTGCCAGCAAGCCAAACCTTGGTCCGCAATGATTGAAACGGATCCAACCCGGCACGCATTATCCGACTAACGGAAATCTGTCGGCGTCATCCCGGTTTCTCGCTTAAAAACGGCTGCCATATATTCCGGCTGTTCAAAGCCGGCACGCGTCGCAATCTGCTGAATTGAAAGGTCTGTCTCACTAAGCAACACTTTTATGCGTTCAATACGAACTCGCATAATTTCTTCGTGGGGCGTCCTGCCGACCAGCCGCACAAAGCGATGCTCAAGTGCTCGACGAGAAAGCGATACATGAGGCAGAATATCGGTCACTCGAATATTTGCCAGTGCATGTCGACGAATGTAGCTAAGCGCTTTTGCGATATCGGCATCATCAATTGCCAACGTGTCGGTTGATTCGCGTGTTCGAACTCCCAGCGGCTGTGTCAACAACGGTTGTTGTGACGAGATTGCTTCGCCATTCATCATGCGATCCAGCAACTCCGCCGCTTCATAGCCTGTCTGCTGCGTATCGGGAATGATGCTGGACAGGCTTGGTTCGCTGAGTTCACAAATCAGACGATCATCGTCAACGCCCAGCACGCTGACTTCTTCCGGAACTGAAATTGCAAGTTCCCGACAAACGTCCAACACCTGTCGTGCCTGATAGTCATAGCAAGCCATAATCGCGATCGGTCGAGGCAGGCTCTGCAGCCAATCGCCGATGCGACATTTCTCTTCGTCCCAGCTAAACGCCAGGTCGTAGCGTGGTGTGACCTGATGTTCGTAACTGCGGCATCCGGCCTCTCTGGCCAGTCGATGAAAATGAGCCAGCCTCGCCGTTGACCACGCAAACCCCGGATCGCCGCAGTAAGCCAGATTTCGAAAGCCCCGTTCGGCGAAGTGGTCAATTGCCAGGCGAGCAATCGCTTCGTCGTCAGTATCAGCCCACGGAATTCCCTTTAAGTGCCTGGCCGCGCTCAGATCGACGATTGGCAAACCGAACATCTTAAGTCGCTGCCCAATTTCATCGGTTTCAATTCGAGCAATGATCCCATCACCCCGCCACGACGCCAGCCACGCCGGAGGTGCGGCACCGCGTTCCTGCTCCGTTAGATGAATTGACCAGTTGGCGTGATGCTTGGCATACGCGTTGATGCCTTCCAGAAGCCCCCGGCAATAGCCGTTCGACGTCTCAATCAGCAAAGCCACCGACCGACGTTTCTGTCGCTGCTCCATATGCCGCTTCCTGTCACTCCGCGATGTGAAATTTCTACGACGGAATGCGGAAAGTCTACTGGAGTTTTTCACTCAGAGGCGGAGAATAGGTGCCAGTTGTGGCATAATTGACAAGTAATTCCTGGCAAACGTGCCGTTTCGCAGCAGCCATGCACTGGCCGTATTCGGTTGTAAAAACATTCAGAAATCTAAGAAGCAGGCGATTCCATGACAGCATTTCCAGAAGTAAGTCGCGTCAAATACGCAGGTCCGGATTCCGACAATCCACTAGCGTTTCGTTGGTACAACCCGGAAGAAGTTGTTGCCGGCAAAACCATGAAGGACCATTTGCGGTTCACTGTGGTTTACTGGCACACCTTTCGAGGAACAGGCAGCGATCCATTCGGCGGCGGAACGATGCACCGACCGTGGGACGATGGCAGCGAATCTGTCGAAAACGCCTGCAACCGAGCTCGCGCGGCGTTTGAATTCTTTGAAAAACTGGACGCCCCCTTCTATGCGTTTCACGATCGAGACGTCGCTCCTGAAGGCGCGACTCTGGCAGAATCCAACGCCAACCTGGATGCCGTTGCCAAAGTTCTGAAAGAAGAACAACAACGAACTGGCGTTAAGCTGCTGTGGGGCACCGCCAACATGTTCAGCAATCCTCGCTACATGCACGGAGCTGCCACAACCTGCAACGTAGAAGCATTCGCTTACGCGGGTGCTCAGGTTAAGAAGGCACTGGAAGTCACCAAAGAACTTGGTGGCGAAAACTACGTCTTCTGGGGCGGACGTGAAGGCTATCAGTGTCTGTACAACACAGACATGAAACGCGAACTTGACCACCTGGGTCGCTTCTTCCACATGGCTGTGGACTACGCAAAGGAAATTGGCTTCACCGGACAGTTCCTCATCGAACCTAAGCCGAAAGAACCAACCAAGCACCAGTACGATTCAGACGCAGCAGCGTGTCTGAACTTCCTGCGAACCTACGACCTGATGGACCACTTCAAGCTGAACATCGAAACCAACCACGCAACGCTGGCTGGTCACGAAATGATGCACGAACTGGAATACGCCGGTATGCAGGGCGGTCTCGGATCAATCGACGCTAACACCGGCGACCTGCTGCTGGGTTGGGACACCGACCAGTTTGCAACCAACTATTACCTGACAACTCAGATTATGTTGGTACTGCTGAAGTACGGTTTGGGTTCGGGGGGAGTCAACTTTGACGCTAAGGTTCGTCGCGAAAGCTTTGAGCCAATCGATTTGTTTTACGCTCACATCGGCAGCATGGACGCGTTCGCTCGCGGACTGAAGGTTGCCGCGTCAATCATTGAAGATGGAGCACTAAGCAACATCGTCAGCCAGCGATACAGCAGTTGGGACGGAGAACTGGGCCAGAAAATCGAAGCGGGCAAATCAACATTTGCCGAACTGGAAGCGTTGATGCTGCAAAAGGGGGAAGCTGCCGCCAACACCAGCGGTCGCCAGGAATTGCTGGAAAACATCGTCAACCGCTACCTTGACAAACGCTAGTCGCACGCGGCCGAATTCCGCCGGCAGACTTTGTGTTTAACTAATCCCAAACAGCCACGCTCTCAAAAGCGTGGCTGTTTGCATTTTCAAAACGGCGGCCGCATGTCAGGCAGTGAGACTCAACAGGATTTGACGCAACTCTGATTGAGTCATCCGCAAAAGGCTCGTATACTTCTGCAGAGTTTCAATTTTCAAACCCAATTGCCGCCCTTTTCTTTTCAGGCTGACGTCGATGCCAATTTTTGAATTTCACTGCGAAGCGTGTAACAGCGAATTTGAATTGCTGGTTGGGCAAAAAGAAAAACCAAAGTGCCCAAGCTGCGAATCAACCAAACTTGAAAAGCTGATGAGTGCTTCTGCCGGTCGAATTGCTTCCGGAAGCTCTTTGCCTATCGCCAATTCATGCCCGCCACCTTCGGCCGGCCCTTGCGGAACCGGATGCTGCAGACTGCCTTAAGCAACATCACATACAGGTAACGCTTGCGACAGTTGCAACAGCGTGTCGCAATTGACAGCAACGACGCAAATGATCTTTCGCCAGTTTCAGGAGCATCGATGCAGCAGATCAAAGTGCAATCAGCTCCTCTGACGAATTCGTTCTGGCGAGAACGCTGGATTGCTCAGGGCGAGAGCGAGTCGATCTTCCTCACCGCTCGCGTTCCTACTGGAGAATTCGGCAGGCTGTCGCTTCACCAGCAACCAGACGGCTCAATCGTGTTAGCGCCGGAAGTCGTGTCGCCTAGCCTGCCCCCTGGCATGCATCATCGGCTTTCGGTCGCCATGCTGGACGCTGCCACGAAAGAAGCCGCCCGGCGTCGAGCAACCGTCATCAGCGTCGTGCCATTTGTGGAGGTCTCCTTTCAGCTGGCAACAGCACTCCAAAAATTCGGGTTTCGCTGCTCAGCGAACATTCAGCAATGGCGACGCCCATATGATGGAGTTCCGGAAACCACGCATGCCGCATCGCAGGTGCCTGAAAATATCACACTTGCCTCACACCGTTTCGCAGGCGGACACCCTGACGTATTTCCGTTTCAAAGGCTAACGATTCCGCCACAGCCTGCCGGAAGACAAATCGACGATCACATCGGCCGGACGGAAATCCTGTCGCTGCTGGATAGCGTTCTGGACGAGTCCGATGACTTTTCAGAAATTGCTCCGTCCTCTCCCGAACTGATGCTGCAGATGTGGGAACTTATCGATTCGCAAATCGACATTGTTGTCGCACGGCAGAATTCGGAACTGTGCGGCCTGGCTGTCTTCAACTCTAATTCGCATTCCGCAGTTAGCTACGCCCCGGCGAAGAACACCACAACAAGCAGCACTGCTGTCACCGCCGAATACATCGGCGTTTGCGCAAGCCATCGTCGCCGAGGAATTGGCACGATGCTATTGCAATCTTTAACAAGGCTGCATCCGGCCTTGATAGAAGTCAGCGTCTTCGTGAGTGAAACCAACACGCCCGCACTTTCGATGTATCAGCAACTTGGATTCGTATGCCACGACAGTTCGCCGCTTTGGTTGATGAATCTGGCGGATCCGGAACGGGCCTGACGACTGACTGGCGCTATACACAATCAACGTGCCACCCACAAAATCACCCAGCGGCCGCAGCTAAAAATCCTCGCTTAACGAACGATTCTCAAAGGCGGATCGCAGGTTACTCAGAAGTCATACCAAACACCGAGCCCAAATTGGCTGTCATAACGTTGATAGAACTGGTATTGGTTTGAAGGGCCGTTAAAGTACGTTACCCCGGTCCGGAAGGTTCGCGCGGATTCGGGGCCCTTCCATTGCCACCCGGTCATGAGGTTCAGGCCAGCAGCGAAACCAACTTCCTGCCGCATCTGTATATTGATGGCCGCAAACGGAGCACCACGCGCCGGACTGGCAGCGATCCGGGCGTACTCCGAACCAAACTGAAACTGCCACGGTTCCGCTCCACCTGTTGCAATAAGCCCCCACGCCACTTCGCCATAAACTCTGCATTCAGGAGTCGCTTGAAACGCAGTTCCGAAGATCAGCGACTCCTTCACATAGTTGATACGTTCGAATGTGGGATTCTTAATCAGGTACTCGTCGCCAACGTGAGAGCTGATATGAAAGTAACCTGTCTTGAACGTGAAGTTGTCCTTCTTGCCGGTAAATAATAGTCCAAAGCGAAAGTCTGCGGATTCAACGTCCATTTTTTCCTGTGGATCAAGACGCACCATGACCGCACCTTCCAGATCCACCTGCCACGCATCCAGGTTTAGATTGGTCGGGTTATTGCGTCGATACAAACCAACTCGACCACCCAGTGTGGAATCCCAGCGCCAGCTTTTGGCCGTGTTATCGTACAGGGCAGAGGTCCCCAAACGCGGTTCATGCGGTGCCGCGATATACGATCGATACAGCAAACCACTCGGCAGCACCTGACTGGTGTAGCATTGCAGCGACGAGCAGTCTTCAGAAGACTGGTACCCCGTCGGTTCAACCACCGTTGTCTTCGAAGCAGTCGCCAACCGCACCGCCAATGCGTCTCGTTCGTTCAACAATTCCTGAACGTCTGTCGCTGTGTAGATTCGTTCATCGACACTTGGCAGCACCTCTTCCTCCGCGCTGGCGCCTGTGGGCGAGAACGCAGCAACCACAGCGACGATCGCAATCATGGTTCGAAGTTGTTCAAGGGATGAAAACATAGTCAACAACGGAGAATCGCCCCTTACTCTGATGAACACCGAATACAGAACAGGCCTATCAACAACACAGCCAAGCAGCAGAATATGCTGATTGACAATAGTTCTATTGAATGCACAGCCTGTGCTTGTGGCACTGAAAGAATCGGATGCTTCAGGGCCGAGGTTTCAACGATCCGCGTGGATTGCCACATTTTACAGGCGGCTTATTCGGACCTCGCGTAACAACCCAACCTCGTTGACGAAGACTGGAAAGTTGGGAAATCAGTACGGCCTGCGCCGGTCGCAACAATAGTCAAATGCTGCCGGTCTTTGAGCTCAAGTCCAATTTGCCCGTCGCGCAATCAACGCGCTAATCGGGAATATCTTCTGCTGAACAATTCACCTATTGTTGTAGATGAAGTCGGTGGCCTTCTCGCTCCGCAAAAATGCTTTTGTGTATTCTATTTACGAAGCGAAAGATGACCAAACTTAGGAGGCCGAAAAACATCAATTGCTCTTGAGCATTCAGAACAGGCGAAACGGCAATTGAAACCCTTCGTTGGGCTTTTCGGCGGGCTTGCTGTCGGTGTCTGATGATTCCGTTTTCACATCTGTTTCTAATGTTTCAGGCAGACCGTCGCTCGCGGAAACCTCTTCCACAACTTCCGATTCCGGCACATCAGGAATCTCTTCGGCGGGCACAACCGTCAGTCCCCAGTTATGCAGCATTCCAAAGCGTTCGCTGCGAGTTCCTCGAATCACCAACTGCCAGATACCTTTGGTGCGAGTTCCATTAAATGCAGCCAGACCGGGTTGCCCCTTATCCATCGCCTCCGGCCGATAGGTCTCTTCGAAGGGAGCCTTGCCTTTACTGATAGACGTGGACGCCTGATCGTCGAACACAGTCTGATCGAAGTGGTTTCCAGATCCACCAACTTCCGTAAACAATTCAATTCGTTCGCCACCGGGGCCCGTCAAATAGCCATCCAGAAACCCTGTTTGAGAATGAGTGATCGACAGTTGCAGATTCAGATCGTCAATCACGAAATCATCTTCGACTTCAATTTCCGATATCACTGTCCGATGAGGGGCAAGAATTTCGCTGTTTTCATTGCGATACGTGCCACCCACAACAGATTTGGATTTCAACACTTCCGACGCCGTCAGCAATCCGTCGCCATTGATGTCAAGCGCAGCAAACTGTTCGTGGCGAGCGATTGTCCAATCGGTTTCGAATTCGTGCATTGCCACCTGGCCGTCTTTGTCCGCATCCAGTTCATAAAACCAGCCTGGCAGTCCTTCCGTCAAATCGCCGGCTTCTTCCTGCATTTCTGTCAACAACGCATGCAGTTCATCGCGAGACACCTCACCATCGCGATCGAGATCGACCAGAGTCATCGGAAAACCCAGCTGCTGAGCTTCCTGATACTCCAGTCGCCCGTTGCGATTGGCGTCGAAGCGACTGATAATGCTGGCGGTCAGCCAATGACTGGTGCCACCCTGTTGCCACCAGTCCGAACTACTTCTGTTTCTGGTTGACTTTGCAGACGGCTTCACATCCGTGCCGGTACGCACCGCTTTTTTCACAAGTTCGCTGGTAACACCAGCCATTAGACGTCGACGAGCATACCGTTGAGTCAGCTCCATGCGACTTAACCGATTGTCTTCATTCACGTCTGCATCGAAGGGATTGCGATGCGTCCACTTGGCCTTGGCCGCCTCAACACGATCCAGATAGCCATCTTTATTGCGATCGTAGCGGCCAAGCGTTTGATCGGCCTGAGCCAGATCTTCCTGAGTGTAAGGGTACTTCACTTCCGCCAAACCGAACTCCGCCACCATTGGCTTTTCTGCATCGGCCCCGAATGGTTGAACCGTGCTTTTGTATTCAGCCTCGACGCTCGTGCCAGCGACACCGTTCTTCAGCGCATAGTAAACTCTGGCAGCTTCCTGAAGCTTATCGATGGGCATCGGACGATCCATCGGCATGCGGCGTGCCTGAGTGATCCGTTCCAGATAGGGCCTTGACAGAGAAGTGATCTCATCCGGATCGATGCTGCCGTTCTGATTAACATCCAGGCGTTCCAGCGATTCTCGCAATCCTGACTGCCCCAACGCCGGCGAAACAGATGCAACCAACATCACAACCGCAGCGACCTTTAAGAACACTCGGTCGCCAAGCCTTTCCAATGCAGATGCCAAGAAATTCAACAATCCAAATCTCCCCAATAATCCGAGTTCACCCAGCAATCCTTAACGTTGCACTCTTAAACAGCCCTAGCGACTTCTGGACGACGATGCCTTAGCTGTGCCCGTCTTGCCTGAACTGAAGCTGGTTCCGTTTGAGAACATTTCCAGCAGTGTTTCAAAGGGCACGCCATCCGGCACCTTGATGATCTCAACCGATTGGCGACTGCGTAAATCGATCTGCAAGGCCAGCTGTTCCACTTCTTTAAACAGCTGCTCAGGAGCCGTTACGATCAGCGAATTGCTTCGTTCGTGAACTGCGATGGTCATCTTCGGTTCCAGATCCTTCGCAGGCTGGCTGGATGCTGCCGCTCCACCTTTCGCGGCCGCAGCCTTCGCGGCAGCAGCTGCTTTGGCGACTTCTGCCAGTTGCCTTGCCTGTTCGGCCGCCGACGAAGTATTGCCGCCTGCGGACGCACCACCGCTGGAGCCACCGGCCACGCGACTGCCATAAGCTTCACGAATGGCAGATGCCACCTCACTGGCTCGCGTATACGACAATTCAATAACGTGAGACCGTCCATAGGTTTCGATCTCGGTGATGCTGGTGTTCTTGTCGATGATCGACAAATAGCCTTCGATCTTTTCGATGTCGTTTTGCGTGCCCTGAGCGATCAGTCGGTTCAGCCGAGAATCCGCAACCACCGTTATGGAACCAGACATCATGGTCACAGTGCCTTCATTGCTGCTCACAAGGCTGCTTAAAAACGCGCCAGAGCTGCCCACGAATCCATTGATCAGCGAACCCGCCTCACCTTCTCGAGCCGCATCGCCACCATCCAGCAGTTCTGCCAGCATGCGAATCGCATCGCCCGGTCGAGTGTACTTCAGGTAAAACACTACCGGTGGCGAAGGCACGGAATCGGATGGCCCCAAAATCGCCCTGAGCTGCTGTTCAAAGCGATCCAGAGCTTCCAGATCGTCCGACTGCAGCAGCACACCTTTCGGAGTTAACTGACAGCGAATGGCCGGCTGCTCTGTAATCGCACCACTTGTCAGCAGGCGAGCACTCGGCAACTCCGGTTTTCGCCCGGCAGCTGCAAAAAAGGCATCCGCAGAAACTTCACCATTCAGTACTCGCTCACTGGGTGCTGACATATCGTCATCAGGTCCCGGATAGAAAATGATCGGATTCGCACTTCGCCAAAACCTGGCCGCTGTCTCCAGAACATCAACGGCCTTTCCGGGATTAACCGGAAACAAACGAATACCTTCCGAACTGGATTCCGAACCGACGTCCAGCCCGGCAACGATCGATTTGATTTGTTCAATTTCGTGCTTCCGGCCTCGAACAAACAATCGCATATTACCGGGATCTGCATCGATTTTTGGCCCCTTTGGCACTTCGCCCTTTGCTGGAATCTCATCGATGCCGGGCAGGTCCAGCATTTGTTCGATCAGAGTAATCGCAAAGTAGGGATCAACGTTCTTCAAAGGTATCACTTCAAACTCTGCACCAGCAGTCTGAAGTTGCACCACAGTTGCCGCGATTTCCGTTTGGATATCCGGAGTCGCCAAAGCAACGATGGTGCCCGCGTTTTCGTCGGTCGACAGTCGGACGTTCTTGCCCGCCAGCAGCGTTTGCAGCACGTTGTACACCGTTTCGATGTTGCCGGATTCTACCAGGTGAGCCCGAAGTTCGGCGTCTCCACTGGCCACTGTTTCTGACAGCATCGGCCGGTCAATAGCTGAAATGAGCCCTTCGATCAGTTTCACTTTATCTTCTACGCCGGTGACGAAGATATTTCGCCCCTGTAAATCGGCGGACAAACTTACGTCGATTCCAATCATTTCGTCCGTGGCCAGCCCAAGATGTGGGCGAGCAACTATTAACACGTCTTCGGCTTCAACATGTTGTAAGGCAAAACTTTTCACGACTGTTCCGTTTGCCATCGCCCGTGGTTCAAAGGCATCCAGAATTGTTTTTACGCTGCGCAACTTAGCCACCGTATCGGTGACCATCAGCTGATTCGTCTTCGTAAAAACGGATGGCGTAGACAGCAACTGCAACGCAGTCAATTCTTCCACGGCTTCGTCGGCCTTTAGTTCGCCCAGCGGAAAGATGCACTTTACAACATCATGATCGCTAAGCGTTGCCAACTGATCGACGGTAACCAGCCGAGCCATCGCATCAAGCTGCTTGCGGCTACGTGGGTCGCCAAGATCGATCACAGACAGAAGCTGTCTGCTGCGAACCAGAGTATACCCTTCAGGAAGCAGAAACAGATTGATGCGATCCAGAGCTTCCTGAGGTGTGTAGGAATTCGAATCGTGATACGTGAAACTTCCCGTGGGAAGTTCGCTGATGTGCAGTGCCAGGTCAGACGAACGGGCCAACCAATCAATCACGTCTCGCCAGGGCATGCGGTCGAAAGAAAACTGCAGAGTGCGTTGTTCATCTGCGTCAGCACTGATGGTCGGCCCCGACGTGGCAGCGGAAACCGCAGGCGTTACAGGAGCCAACGCAGCGTCCGTCGCAACAGGCAAACTCGACGACGAGACTGGCTCGTCACTGTTCGCCTGCAATTGCTGGGCATCGCAAAGCGGGCTTCCGATTGCAATACACACAATGGAGACGGAAGCCGCTAAAATACTGGTCAACTTAAAGTCGCAGCGTGGCATGATATTAAGGCGTGTTTGCAAATCGCTTAACGTGACAAACACGTCAAATGATTAACAAATAGCAAAAGGTCGTTTAAGGCGGGACGGTCAGACGATGTCGCGACCGCGGAATTTTGTTCGTGATTTGCCAAAGTATCGCAAACAGCGAAACACAAAGTGCCGACGCTGTATTCGCGAAACCCTGTTGCGGGGAGACCTGCAAGATACCGAACTTCGGACCGAAAAAACAACACATTTCGCGTTCATCCGCCATCCAGTCAAAAGCAGGCCGTTTATGCGTATTTCCATGATCAGGCAGGCTGAATTTGCCAGCAAATCAAAGACTGTCGCCGACACGTAAAGCCTGAATTGCCAGCGGAATACCTCGTGTTTTGGAAATCCGTCAAAAGGAAAGCCACGTTCCCACAACTGCCAGCATCCTGCCGATCGCCCCAAATACCTGAAGACCATCGCAGCAAACAATTTCGCTGGCTGGCCTCCTGAGACTCAGAAGCCTTCCTGAGCAGTCAATGCCAATCGAAACGCCTCGCTTTTGAAAGGTCAAACACGATGAAAATTCGACTGATTGGCCGTTAAGCAGGTACCGTGGCTGCAACCAATCGTTTAAGCTAGCACCAGGTGAGAGTTCCCGCCTGTCCCAATCTCCCTTCCGAAAGTAGCAATCATGTTGAATCTTCGGTGGTCGTGCGCGTTGCTTGCTGCAACAGCTTTTTCCTGTTCCTGCCCCTTCACCAATGCTGTCGACAAAACTTCTGGCGACACATCACAACAGGAATCCTTCGTCGCAACTCATAAGCAGGCGAAGATAATCGAAGTCACTCACTCTGGTACGAAGGTTCAGCTGAACACGTTCGCCGTTGCCAAAAACGGAGACCTGCTGGCGTGCGTCACTGCACCGCCAAAAGCAACCAGACAGCCCGCAGAAACCAGACAGCCCGCAAAAGAAGACGCAAAGTCCGAATCGGTTGATGGCTACCTGCAGGTCTACAGTCCGGAAGGCAAGCTGCTTCGCGAAACCGCGATGACTTTCATTCCAACAGCGGTCAACGAACTTCCCGACGGCTGCGTGCTTGTCGCTGGCGTTGGCCAGATCGCGAAAGTTGCCAGCACGGGCAAGGTGCTTGTCACAATGCCATCGCCTCACGTGGGAGATATTGAAACACTGACAAAGCGAATTGCGGAGACAGCTAAAACCCAGCTGCAGGATGCCACAAAACGTTACCGCGATATGGTCGAACAAATTGAGACACGTATTGCAAAAATCGAAGAAACTGCCAAAGAAGAACGGTCAGCACGCGACTTGGCATTACTGAAGTCACTGCCAGCACAGAAGAAGATCTATCAGGAACAGGCTGATCGCATGGAGCAGTCTTACGCTCAGATTTATTCACCGGAAAACCTGCTAAGAAGGAAGCTGGGAATTACTTCGGTTGCCGTCACGCCACAGGACATTTTCCTGTGCTGCAATTCCATGGAAGGCTATGGTTATGACGTTTGGCGTGTGGACCACGAACTATCGTCACCCAAACAGATTGTTACCGGACTTGGCGGATGCTGCGGCCAATGTGATGTTCAGGCAGCCGGTGAAAACATCGTCATCGGCGAAAACACAAAGTTTAAAGTATCATTGATGGACCGCGACGGAAAAAGTCTGACCAGCTTTGGTGATCGAGATCGCACTTCAGAAAATGGATTCGGCAGTTGCTGTAATCCAATGAACGTTCGCTGTTGCAGCAATGGAGATATTCTCACCGCAGAATCCAGTGTCGGAAACATCAAACGTTTCAGCAAGGACGGCAAATATCTGGGCCTGGTAGGCAAAGCCAAAATCGGTGGAGGATGTAAGCATGTGGCTGTTGGCGTTGATGAAAAACGCAATCGGTATTACACCATGAATATCGACAAAGATCACATTTGCGTGATGGTACCACTTAGTGAAGCACCTGAAATGACGCCGGATGAACTGCTGGCGAAAGCCGCTTTAGATACTCACGGCACCCGTTTCTTTGGAACATGGGAAACTGAAACCGCAGCCGCAGCAGCCGAAAACACACGAGAAATCTCCTACGTGGTCACTCTGCCAGACGGAACTCAGGAAACTCGTACGCGCAAAGTGACAACTCCCACAAGAACCTACGAAGCATCGAAGTACGTTTTTCACTCCGACGGATCTCTGGATGTGGAAGGTGGACTTCTGGCAACGTACTCAAATGCCTGGGAAGCCGTCTCTCACGACAAATCCTCAATCACACTGTCACACTTTCGTGACGGCATTCAGTACTACAACCTGGTCGTTGATTTTGCAGAACCGGATGTCGCCACAATTTCACTTAAGCGTGGAACGCATGCATTGAGCAGCCAGAAGTTCCGCCGCACGGCGTGTGGAGACGATTGCCAAAAGGAAACGAATTCTACGGGCACAGTCTCTGAAACCAACACAACGTCGGCAGCGAAGAGCGCTGGGTCTTAAGTCGCATTTATGTAGTCACCGCGTAACAGCAGCCGACCTGGCCGTCTTAAGAACGAAGTCCTCAGGTAAAATTCGGCAGTGAAGTTCAGAGTTAAAGCCTACGGAGAAGCTAATGATTTATCGAACTTGTTATCTGACGATTGTCGCAGCAATATCCCTATCAGCAGCGTTTGCGGGAATATTACCTGCTGCAGCCGCTGACAATCAACTGGCAACGTTTACTCACAAGCAAGTGAGATTCATCCAGCCCGAACATAATGGAAAACCAATTGAACTGAATACGTTTTGCCTGGACAAGTCGGGCAACATTCTGGCCTGCGTGGGTGGCGACACCGTTGAGTACGTTGCTGCAGAAGACGGATCGTTTGAAACGAAAACGATCTCTTCTCCCAAGCTGCTGCAGACATATTCACCAGATGGTAAGTTGCTGCACGAAGTGAGTTTGGACTTCAAACCCACCGCCGTCAACCAGGCTCCCAATGGAACCATTTTCGTCGCGGGCAGTGGTCGAATTGCCAATGTTTCATCCGAAGGCAAATTGCTGCTTGTCGCCGATTCTCCACATCTTGGTGACCTTGCGGAAATGAAGAAGAAGGCCGAAGAGGCGGCCAAAGTGCAAATGGATCAGCTCACCGGCAGCCTGACAGCACAGATTGAGCGACTGGACACCACTCTGACAAAGCTTAAGGAAAAGCCCGCAGAAGAACTCACTGATCGAGACAAGCTGCGTCTGAAGACTCTGCAGGAACAAAAGCAGATGTACTGCGATCAGGAAAAGGAAATGCAAACAATGTATTCCAGCTACTTTTCAGCAGATGCCATGCTGGAAAGAGTTCTGGAAATTACCAGCATGGCTGTCACCAGCAAAGACGTCTTCCTGTGCTGTGGATCTTCTGAAGGCCACGGTTACGAAGTGTGGCGAACCAACCACGAACTGTCTTCACCTAAGAAAGTGGTGGACAGTCTGGGAGGATGTTGCGGCCAATGTGATATCCAGGCGAATGAAGATCACCTGATTCTTGCCGAAAACACAAAGTTTCAAGTAGGGCTGCTGAATCGTGATGGAGAACGCGTCACAAGTTTCGGCCAGCAGGATCGAACTTCACAGGACGGCTTCGGCAGTTGCTGCAATCCGATGAATGTGCGTTGCTGCAGCAATGGCGACATTCTGACTGCCGAATCCAGCATCGGCTACATCAAACGATTTGACAGCGAAGGCAAGTTTCTGGGCACCGTGGGCAAAGCCAAAATCGGTGGAGGCTGCAAGCACGTCGCCATCGGTTTTGACGAGAAGCGAGACCACTATTACATCCAGTACGAAGACCGCAACCAGATTTGCGTCATGGTGCCACTGTCTGAAGCTCCTGAATTTACCGAAGACGAACTTGCCGCCAAACAAGCACGCGAAGGGCTCGCCCAAAAACTGGTTGGTGACGGCAAGACGCTTTCAGGCGCCTGGTCGTTGACCGGCGAAATGCCTGTCGCAGCATCAGGCTCACAGCCTGGCGGAATCTTTGGACTGATTACTCAGGTCTTCGGAACAGATGATTCCAGCGAGGAATCTGCCGAAGTTTCAGAAGAAGAGCAACTGAACCTCGGTATGGAACAGGCGACGCTTTTCAAGTTCTCCGCAGACGGCAAGCTGGAAATGAGTGGTGGCTACTTTGAAGGCGGCGACAATTCGTGGGAAGCCGTTCGACAGGATTTACCGAACAACACTGTAACGTTCGCTCAGTTGCAGGACGGAATTCAGTACTACGACTATCAGGTGAAATTTATTGACGACAACACAGCCACATTCTCAATGATGTACGGCCAGCAGGTCATGGGGTCCGTCAAATACAAACGCGTTCCGTTGCACAAAACAAGCACCATACCAGCCACTTCAGCCACAACTGAGACTGCTAAGGACGAATAATGATCAATCAACGTAAGACTCCTGCAGTCGTGTTCGCGGCAATCCTGACTGGACTGTTGCTGCTCCAAACGGCGACGTTTGCTGACGAAGTTTCCAGGAATGACACAGCCGCTGAAAAGTCGCTCACGCTTGTCGTCATGGACCCTCTTGCGGGACCACTGGCCTGTGATTGCGTGCAGGGCTACGCGCAGCGCAAATATGAAGTGCTGGGAGCCTACCTTCAGCAAAAGCTGAAACGTTCCGTTAAAGTGGTCTGGTCAGAATCACTGGTCACAGCCATCAAAGAAAACGGAGGAAAGGCAGACTTGATCATCGGCAAGCATTCCGTCGTTTTGCACGACGCGAAAGTCGCCCAACTGAAGGTGCAACCGATTGCTCAGTTAACAGGGATGGACGGCAAAGTGACTCAAACGGGCCTCATCGTGGTACGTAAAGACGACGCTGCGAAGACTGCTGCGGATCTGGGAGGTTACCGAATTCTGTTCGGCCCGAAAGACTGCGACGAGAAACATACGGCGCCATTGGCCATGTTGACTAAAGCAGGAGTTAAACTGCCTGACACAATTGAAACCGCTCCAGCGTGCAGCACTGCTGCCGCGCAACTTATGGAGTTGCCCGCAGACGTTAAAGGGGCCGCTGTGATCTCCAGTTACGCTGGTCCACTATTGGAAGGCTGCGGCACCATCAAAAAGGGCGACCTGCGAGTCATCGCAGAAAGCGAACCGGTGCCCTTCATTTCTGCCTTCGTCAATAAGTCACTGACAAAGGAAGAAATCAAGGAAGTTCGAACGGCGTTGCTGGATGTCGAACTTAACGCCGAATTGCTGGTTGCGTTGGAAAGCCCTGAAGGCTTCAAACGCTGGAAGAACCCGGAAATGCTGCAGGCCGCGCCCCAAAAGAAACCTGCCCCCGCAAAAAAAAAGTAACGACACAGACTAACAGCGATAGCTGTTTTACAGACGAACAACCCACAGCAAGCTCGGGCAAAATTTCAGATGCCTCAGCTGAAACGGCGGCAACTCAAAATGGCGACTGGCCCGGGTGGCGTGGCAAATTGCGAGACGGCAAAGTCGCGTGGCTGCCAGACGCTTTGCCGCAGACCGCTGCGTTTGACTGGACCGCAGAACTATCAGGGAATGGCATCGGCGGCATCGCTGTTGGTGCCGGCTGTGTTGTTGTGGGAAGTCGAGATATCCTCGATCGCAACGACGTATTTCAGTGTTTCGATATCAACACCGGAACGCTGCTTTGGCAACACTTCTACACAGCACCTGGCCAGTTGGATTATGGCAATTCACCACGGGCAACTCCGCTGATTCACGCGGACCTGGTGTATACGCTGGGAGCATTCGGACACTTGTATTGCCTTGAACTGGAAACCGGGCTTCCGCTTTGGCAACGCAACATCGCTCAGGATTTTAGTTCACCGGAAATGACCTGGGGACACTCCGGTTCACCGCTGATTGCAGACGGTAAGCTGATCGTACAACCCGGCGGCAAACAAGCCTCGATTGTAGCCCTCAACCCCGAATCAGGTGATGTGATCTGGAAGACTCCGGGCATCGCTGCAGGATATTCTTCCTTTATCGCTGGCACGTTTGGCGGTGTTAAGCAAATCATTGGTTCCGACGCGATGACTCTGGGCGGCTGGGAACTCAATACTGGTAAACGCGTCTGGACGCTGATCCCGCCAGTCAAGGGCGACTTCATGGTTCCGACCGCTGTTCCATTTGGCGATGAAATTATCGTCGCCAGTGAAAACAACGGAACTCGCCGCTATCGATTTTCTGACGACGGCGTAATTGTTACTCAGCCAGTTGCCCAAAACGAAGACCTGAAACCAGATTCGCATACACCAGTTGTGTGTGGCAATTATGTCTTCGGTATCTGGAATGAACTGTATGGCGCAGATCTGAAAACCATGACCACTAAGATCACCAATCCCGACGACGCCTTTGCCGTTTATGGTTGTCTGGTCTGCAGCGACGATCAACTTCTGTCGCTGACACAGGATGGAGAACTGATTTTGATGTCGCTTAACAAAGACCGCCTGAAAATAACTTCTCGCCTTGCACTGGCGGAACCTGGCACTGACGTGCTTTCTCATCCGGCAATTGCGGGTGATTCCATTTATCTTCGAATAAATCGCACTTTGATGAAGTTGCCACTGTTGCAACGTTAAGCAACAAAGCCATCCTGCGTGACAATCAGCCAATAATTTCAGACCGCATGCTAATAGTCGAACCACATGCCGGCACCGAATTGGTTGTCGTAGCGGCGAAAGAATTCGTACTGATTGCTGGGGCCGTTGTAGTACTGCAAACCGACCCGGAACGAACGCCCGGATTCGGGGCCTTTCCATTGCCATCCGGTCATGACCGTCACTCCCGACGCGAAGTTGGTTTCCTGGCGGAACTGCAGATTCACTGCTGAAAACGGTGCGCCGCGAGTCGGTATTTTTGCCGTCTCAGAATGCTCAGCCCCCAGTTGAAACTGCCACGGCTTTGCTCCACCTTTAACAGAGGTGGCCCAGGCCAGTTCTCCGTAATAGCGGCGTTCCGGCGTCGCCTGAAACGACGTCCCGAAAATCACGGATTCTCGCACGAAATTGATTCGTTCAAAGGTTGGATTCTTCAGCAAATATTCATCGCCCACATGGGAACTAAGATGAAAATAGCCAAACTTGTATGCCAGCCGATCCTGCTTGCCCGTCCACAGTAACCCAAACCTGTAATCGACAGACTCAACGTCCATGTGCAACTCGGGATTCAGTCTCGTTAACGCGGCACCTTCCAGGTCAATCTGCCACGCATCAAGCCAGGAAACTGCAGGCTGATTCTGCCGAAACAGGCCAACTCGCCCGCCCAACGTAGTGTCCCAACGCCATGAACCTTTCGAAACATCGTAGGTGGCAATCGATGCAAATCGAGATTCATGGGGGGCCGCAATGTAAGAACGGTACAACAAACCGTTTGGCAACACTTCGCTTGAAGGGCGTTCCGGCTGAACACAGCCTACCACCAACGGTTCAACGATATGCTGAGATGCCGGTTCGCTGAACTGTGGTCCGGCGGGAAAACTCTGACTGAAATAGGAATGGCCACCAGCAAATTGCTGGAACTCCTGCGCGTGAGCCACCGAAAACGCAGCGAAAGTCACCCCAAGTGTGACAATTACGGCGAGTTGATGGAACCTGGTTAGCGAGTTGTCTCGCATACGAAATTAGCTTCAGCGTGTTGAAACACACGCACCATGGGGCAAATTTCACGCAATCAGCAATGTTTCCCTGATTGAAAACACCAACATCCTGCGCGGAATCACCCGGTCCGATTGTGATGAAGACACGTGTTGTACACACCAATCGAGATTCTGCAGAGACCGATTGTGAGGATGAGACGTTTCTAATCTAACGTAAGCATTTTTCCGTCGATACAGCTTCGTACGGTGCCCACGATCGACCAGATAGTCCGGTCCATGGCGATCGTGCCGAGTACCCTGTAGATCTGATGGGCGAATCATGCAAACTCAAGCTAAAAGGAACGACTTCTCAGTCACTCGCCGACGCGTGAATGCCACTGCATTCGTTGTCTGCGGTATTCTGCCTGCCATGCTGCTTAGCGGCTGCGCCTCTACGCGATGTGCGCCGGGCCGATCTCAGGTAAATTCCGAGATGACTGCTCGCGCCTTGGCAGGCCTCAGCCCAAACCAATGCGGTGAATGCTCCATACCAAACGACGTGTTGCTGGATGATGGAGTCACCGCCGACGAAGCGGTTGCCGTCTCTTTGTGGAACAATTCTGCATTCAACGCGACACTGGCGCAACTGGGGATAGCTCGAGGCGACCTGGTTCAGGCGGGAATGTTGAAGAATCCTCAGCTGTCGCTACTGCTGCCGGGTGGCACCAAACAGCTGGAATGGACATTGTATATTCCCATTGAGGCCCTGTTGCTGAGAGAAACCCGACTGGACATGTCGGAACGCGAAGTCCGGCGTGTGGCGGACGAATTGGTCCAGAACGGCCTGAATCTTGTGAGAGATGCTCGCGTTGCTCACGCGGATCTTGTGTTCGCCGTAGAACGCGCCAATCTGGCAAACGAAGCGGTCGGCGTAAGGCAACGGATTGCTGACCTGACTCAAAAACAGTTGAACGCAGGAGACATCAGCGAACTGGAAGCAACCACAGCACGGATCGACTTCCTGCGAGCTCAGTCAGACGCTGCCGGAATCCGCCACGCGGTCGCTCAGGCTGAAGCACGTCTAAAGCAGCTAATGGGGATTGGTACTTGGTCGATGTCTCTTCAGCCTGTAGCAACCAACGTAAGTCATTCCGCCTCCCATCTGGATCTGGAGCGGTTGATTTCAGAAGCAACCTGCAATCGACCAGACCTGAAAGCAGCGGCCTTTGCACTGGAAGCCGCAAAGCACAGAGCGGAACTGGCCAATTGGCAGTGGCTAAGATTCGACATGATCGCCGATGCAAATGCAGGAGGAGCCGGAAACACAAACTTCGGCCCCGGCTTCCGGTTCGACGTTCCAATCTTTGATCGAAATCAGGGAGGCATCCAATCAGCCAACTGGTCGGTCAATCAAGCCCTGCAAAACTACAACGCCGTTTCTGATCAGGTAGTCGCGGACGTGCAGACTGCGTTCTCCCAAACGCAACAGGCCGCCGACAGCCTGTCACTGCTGCGGTCGGAAGTCCTGACGGCTCTTCAGGAAGCCGTACAGCTTGCAGAACATGCTTATACAGACGGTGGAGCGCCCTATTTTCTGGTGCTGCAGACCACCAGTCAGTATCTCGATGCTCGAACGCAGGAACTTCAGCTGGAAGCAGACCTGCAGAAAGCTCATGCAAACCTGGATCGAGGCGTGGGAAGAAAACTGCCGTCCAATGAGTTCCCCACGGAAAATCGCGTTGAACAACAGATGCCAATTTCATCCATTATTAATCCAGACGCTCAGGCCTCACGTGTCGCTGCTGAGATTGATGAGGGTTTATCCGAAAAGCTGCGTCGCATTACAGACCAGCTTGATACGATGAACCTGGAAGCGAAACGCAACGATGGCCCCCAAACTTCCCCAGTCAGCTTCGGGGGAGCGATCTCAACAGGATGGCAACAGTGACTACCGAGAGAAAGACATTGCGGCCCGAAAATTCAGATCTGGCAGACGGCGAAAGCGCTGAATGTTCCGACAAACAGCGTGTCACGCACTCGTGGCCGTCGAACATGGCATCAGTCATGATGTCGTTTTCGCTGATATTTCTCGGCTGCAGCAAAGGTGAATCAACCAAACCCAAGACGGCAGAAAAGCCAGCTAAGGTTGAAGCTCACCCCAGCGAAGTTGACATCTATCGCATCGTGCTGACGGCAAAAGCGGAACAGCGTCTGCAGATTTCCACAGTGCCCGCAGCCATTCAGGCTGTGCCTCGCTTCCGTTCATTGGGCGGCGACCTGATGATTCCCGACGGTCACCGTATACCAGTCACCGCGCCGATGACGGGCACCTTATTGCAGGCAAAAAATACGCCGCTTGCATTGCCCGGTCAAAAGGTTAGTACCAATCAGATATTGTTCAACCTCACGCCCATGCTTCCGCCGGAACGCGAAGTTCCGAATGCGGCAGAACGAGTTGCCATGGCAAATGCCAAAGCCACTTTGGTGAGTTCCCAAATTCAGGCAGACGGCGATATGCAGCAAGCAGCCGCTCAGGTTGAAGCCGCCAAAATCGCCTTGCAACGATCACAGCAGTTACTGGAAGACAGAGCCGGAAGTCGTCGACAGGTGGACGAATCCGAAGCGGCTTTAAACATCGCAACTCAAGCCTTCAATGCCGCCAAAGAACGCAAGAAACTGTTGGATGAACTCACGCTGGATGCCAAAACTGGAATTGCCGCTGCGGTTCCGATTGCCTCACCGCAGGACGGAATCCTTCAGACCGTTTCAGCTCAGGTTGGTCAGGTGGTCACCGCAGGCACACCACTGTTTGAAATCGTCGATCTTCAAAAAATGTGGATTCGAGTTCCCGTGTATGCCGGGCTTGTCAACGAAATCGACCTTGAAGCAGTTGCCTCAGCCAGCAGTCTTTCTAATACGGCCAACAGCATCAAAGCCAGGCCGATTATGGCTCCCCCCAGCGCGAACGCGCTGTCGTCTTCAGTGGATCTTTACTATGAAGTCGACAATGCGGATTCACAATTTCATCCAGGCGAGCGATTGACCGTAATGGTTCCCTTGAAAGGCGAATCCGAATCATTGGTTGTTCCCAAGGCGGCCGTCATTCTTGACATCTATGGCACCGGCTGGGTGTACGTGAAGTCTGCCGAGCACGAATACCGTCGACATAGAGCAGCGGTATCGTTTACCACAGACGAACTGGCCGTCTTGTCGCTCGGCCCGGAAGTGGGATCTGCCGTCGTTGTTGATGGAGCAGCGGAATTGTTCGGAACTGAATTTGGAGCTGGAAAATGAACTGGCTGGTTCAAGCGGCTCTACGTTTCCGAATCATCGTTGTTGCTGCCGCGATTGCTTTAATTGTGGTTGGGGTGCGCACAGCGGATGATGTTCCGTTGGACGTGTTTCCAGAATTTGCTCCTCCACGGGTGGAAATTCAAACGGAAGCTCCCGGGTTGTCAACGGAAGAAGTCGACAACCTTGTCACCGTGCCGATCGAAAATTCGCTAAACGGAATTCCGTTTGTAGCTCAGGTGCGATCAAAATCCGTGCTGGGCCTGTCTTCTGTGCAGCTGTATTTCGAACGTGGCAGCGACCTGATCACAGCTCGCAACCTGGTTCAGGAACGGCTGACGCAAGCAGCATCGCGGCTGCCGAAAGTTGTCAATCAGCCGGTGATTCTGCCGCCGCTGTCGTCTTTAAGTCGAGCGATGAAGATCGGCCTGTGGTCGGAGACTCATTCGCAGATGGACATGACGGTTCTCTGCAAATGGACCATTCGCCCGCGTTTGATGTCGATTCCGGGCGTCGCCAACGTTGCCATCTGGGGAGACTACGACAAGCAGTTTCAAGTGCTGGTGAATCCCGATCGACTGAGATCGAATAACATCGATCTGAACACCGTGATGATGTCTGTGACGAAATCCGTGCAGCCGACATCAGGTGGATTCATCGATACACCCAACCAGTGACTGGCCATCCGCCACGCTCAATCGGTCGACACGCCCGAAAAACTGGCCGAAACAGTAGTTGCTTTCCGCAATAATGTACCGACGCTTCTGGGAGACGTCGCCGACGTTAGAATCGGCAGCCCGCCGCCAATCGGCGATGCAATCATCAACGACGTTCCCGGCATTCTGTTGATTGTCGAAAAGCAACCATGGGCAAACACGCTGGATGTGACACGCGGCGTCGAAGCGGCTATGGAAGAACTGCGGCCAGGCATGGACGGCGTCAACTTTGATACCACAATCTTTCGCCCGGCGACATTTATTGAACGATCACTGGAAAACCTGACGCATTCGCTGGTGATCGGTTGCATTCTGGTCATCGTGATTCTGGCATTGTTTTTGTTCAACTGGCGAGCAGCTGTGATCAGCTCATTGGCCATTCCGTTGTCGCTGGTTACCGCTGTAATGGTGCTGTATTGGCAGGGTGGCACCATTAACACCATGGTGCTGGCGGGGCTGATTATCGCATTGGGTGAAGTTGTCGATGACGCGATCATCGACGTCGAAAACATTCTGCGACGATTGCGACTGAACGCGGAACAGGGCAATCCCAAGTCGGCCATGAAAGTTGTCTTTGACGCTTCCATCGAAGTCCGCAGTGCGGTTGTTTATGCCACGCTAATCGTCGTGCTGACATTAGTTCCGGTGTTCTTTTTGGAAGGGCTGGCTGGTTCGTTCTTTCGCCCTTTGGCTGCGTCCTACATTCTGGCGATTCTGGCTTCTTTGGTTGTGGCGTTAACGGTCACTCCCGCACTTTCGCTGATGCTGCTGCCACGCACAGCCGGTAAAAAAGAACGAGAATCGCCGATTACGGCCTTCATGAAAAGACTCTATCGACGCGTGTTGCCACCACTGGTGCGACATCCGCTGCCCATCGCTGCGTTTGTCATATTGGTGTTTGTGGGAGCTGGCTTTGCGGTGCCGCAACTTGGCGAAGAGCTGATGCCGAAGTTTAAGGAAACCGACTTTCTGATGCACTGGGTTGAAAAGCCGGGCATCGGTGTTGAAGCCATGAATCGCATTACAATTGCAGCCAGCAAGGAACTGCGATCCATCGACGGCGTCAAGAATTTTGGCTCACACATTGGGCGAGCCGAAGCGGCGGATGAAGTTTACGGCCCGCATTTCACAGAACTGTGGATCAGCATCGATCCCAATGTTGACTACAACGCCACAGTCGCCAAAGTGCAGGAAGCTGTGGACGGTTATCCCGGGCTGTATCGCGACCTGTTGACTTACCTGACCGAACGCATCAAAGAAGTGCTGACAGGATCCAGTGGAGCCATCGTCGTCCGCATCAACGGGCCGGATCTTGCTCAGTTGCAGCAACACGCTCAACAGGCGGCAGACGTGATGAAGACCATTGACGGCGTCACCAACCTGAAAGTCGAACCACAGGTATTGATTCCTCAAATCGTTGTCACGCTAAAGCCTGAAGCCGCTGCAAATTTCGGGCTGACGCCCGGTGACGTGCGAGCCGCCACCACAACTTTGATTCGAGGAACTCAGGTTGGCGAAATCTATGAAGGCCAGAAGATTTTCCGAGTCATGATTTGGGGCGATGAATCGGTTCGCCGCGACGTGGATGCAGTCAAACGCTTACTCATCGACACTCCTTCGGGAGCTCAGGTGCCACTTTCCGATGTTGCTGATGTTGTCGTGCAGCCCGCTCCCAATGAAATCAAGCGCATCGGATCGACTCGAAAGCTGGACGTCATCTGCAACGTTGACGGTCGAGACCTTGGCAGTGTTGCCACTGAAATCCAGGAACGCGTTCTTAGTGAAGTGAATTTCGAACAGGAATATCACCCGGAATTCCTTGGTGAATACGCAGAAGCCAAAGCGTCGCGACAACGGCTGTTAGGGCTGACCGTGTTTTCCTTGCTGGGCATCCTGCTGCTGTTACAGTCTGACTTCCAGAATATGCGAACTGTATTGCTGATCTTTCTGACACTGCCCTTTGCACTCGTCGGCGGTGTCGGCGGCGCGTTTCTTTCCGGGGGAGTGATCTCTTTGGGATCACTAATTGGATTTGTGACCGTTCTGGGAGTCGCCGCCAGAAACGGCATCATGTTGATGGATCACTATCGACATCTTCAACGTGAAGAAGGCATGCCGTTTGGGACAGAACTGATCCTTCGCGGAGCAGAAGAACGACTGGCCCCCATTCTGATGACCGCACTCACAACCGGACTGGCACTCGTTCCGTTGTTAATGACTGGAAATCAGCCAGGACAGGAAATTGAATACCCAATGGCGTTCGTAATCCTTGGCGGCCTGATCACTTCAACGCTGCTAAACCTGCTGGTGCTTCCACCACTTTTCGGGAAGTTCGGTCAACCAGAACCACCGATTGCTTCAGAAGATTGAAGACCGTGGCTGGCCATGAATCCTGAAACGTCAACAGGCACACACCAGCCACCAGCCACCGAATTTATTTCTGTCGACAAGCGTTTCTGCACGAGTCTACGACTGTCCAGCGTTTGGTGATTTCGAGGGACACCGACAGCTCTTCTACTCGTCTCCCGGATTGTTCGTATAGCCTGCCTCGGAGAACGTCCATCAACCGCGCCATCGCTACGCCTATCAGCAATCCGCTGGCCGCCCGTCAGCTTAGATGGCTACACGATCCGTTTGGCTGTCAACCGCATGACCGTCGCGAAACACCGTCGCAGCTCGAACCGAAGGCGAGATGATGCAAATGTCGGCGCCGGAAGAAATCAAAACGGAAGTGATGCAACAAGGCAGGGCGCCCTGATTCCGCCACAAAGTAGCCATCACACTCCGCGTGATGAAGGCAGCGCGAAAAAGACGCAACGGCGCGTATCGGTTCCGTGCTTCGCTGTATGGCAAAAGAACGCTACTGTATTGCGTTTACAGTTTTCCCAAATAGGCAGCTTACACTGTTCCCATTCGTCACGGCGGAACGTGACGGCTACTATCAATGCTGAACAAACCGGGCCATCCATCGACGTATAAAAAAACCACACTCACACGGTCGGCAAGTGGCAGCGAACCTACGACCGTAGCCCAATCAACGGAGAAACGAGCCTGTGTCCCGGAAATTTCGGAACACAGAATTATTCACCAAGACCGCAATGGAAATCCAGTCGTCCGTGACAACTGGATTTGAGGGTAGCTGGAGTCGTCAGAGTCTGAGTTCCACGGCCATCTACCTGAGTTCCTGGGCAATATCAACCGGTCCGTCCCATCGGAGTTGGCAAGCCATAGCTTCCTCCCCAGCGAAAATGATTCAGCATCGTCCGTGGTTCCTCGCAAAGAAGTCCATACACAGATCGACCACCAGCGTTTTGTGCCGGAAGACTGGCGATCGACGCCACCGAAATGCGGGACGTAATCAGATTGGGCGGGCACCGTATTGCAGACGTCAGCAGACGTGCCAGATACTCCCACGTAGAGGAGCTCAAACACCAATACGTGGGCGACTCACAGCACCACAAAAATCAGGGAAGGCCCCCGTGATGACATTCTGCCGAAAATTCTGGACGTTGATGATCTGTGTCGGACTGTCCTTTAGCCTCACCGGGTGTGCATCGATTCTAAGTAAAAGGAAATACGAAGTCACCATGAACAACACTGGTGGACCGACATACTTCAGCGTCCATGACCACAAAAACAATCTCGTGCAAAGTGGCGTCACGCCGCAACAGGTGACACTGAAATCTAATGCCGCTCCATTCAGGCCTGCCAAGTACCACGTCGTATATGCGGGCACTGATGGCGTTCAACGACACGATCTGAATGCACAAATCGATTGGTGGACCGCAGGCAATATCGTCATCGGTGGTGTTCCAGGAGTTGTCATCGACGCTGGTACGGGTGCTTTGTGGAAGCTTCCGCCAGAGGTCACCGGATACGTGCCGGCCGAGAAGATCGTATCGAACAGCACTCAAGGTGCTACCGTGCTGGCATCGTATTCGCAAAGCTCAGCCTCCGGGGGACCAGGTGCCCGAACACCGCCGAGCAACGTCCAGCCCGCAATGCATGGTCAGCGGGAAGTGCAGGCCCAATACCCCCCATTCCAGTGAATCGTCCCTCTCCTCAGGGCGGGGCGAATCGCCGGGCCATCCACTGCGCCTGACAACCTCACCTGATGGTACGTTAACCTGGCTGGCACTGATTATCTCAGCCCAGCGTTGTTCGCAAAGTTCAGCCGACCAGAACCAAAGGCTGTTTCAGAAGATCAATGACCGCGACCTGCCGTGAATCCTGACAATTTATTGGCTAATACAAGCGTCCACTACCGAATTCATTTCGGTGGTGCAGCGTTTCTGTACGAGATTACGATTCTCCAGCGTTTGGCAAATTCAGGGGACACCGACGGGGCTGCCGTACTTCAATTCGAATCCTGGACTCGCCGTATTGCCAGCTTTGGAGAACGTCCATCAATAGTGCCATCGCTACGACCTATCCGCAATCCGCTGGCCGCCCTTGAGCGTGGATGGCTCCGCGATTGGGTTGACTGTCAACCGCATAACTGTCCTGAAAGACCGTCGCAGATCGAACCAAAGGCGGGATGATGCAAATGTCGGCGCAGGAAAAATCAAAACGGACATAATTCCCGGGTGCTGCGTCCCCTGATTCCGCCACAATGTAGCCATCACGTTCCGGGTAATGAAAAGCAGCGCGAAAACATGCAACAACGCGTGCCAATTCCATGCTTTGCTGTATGACAAAAGAACGCTTCTGGATTGCGTTTACAGTTTGCCAAAATAGTCAGCTTACACTGCTGCCATTCGTTACGGCGGAGCGTGACGGCTACGATCAATGGCGGACGAACCAGGCCATCCCCAAACGCATCAAGAAGCAAGCACGCCGAAACTGTCGGCAAGCGGCAGTGAACATATTATTGAAGCTCAATCAACTGCGAATCGTTCCTCAAACCCCGATCCGCCATAGCGCCTTGGCAGTGGCGAACACCAGGAGAGCGCTGATGCCAAATCCCAATTTTGGCATTGCCTGCGGCAAACTGCCAATGATTGCGGATTGGCACCAGATTCGCGTACATTGCTGATACAAATTGCAACGCGTGGCTGGGAACAAAACGTGTCGAAGAATCCTGAACAATCGCAAACAAACGACTCAGCTCGCCTGCAGGCGGTCCTGGATACCGCTGTGGACGGCATCATCACAATCGACGAACGCGGCAACATCGAAGCCGCAAATCCTGCCGCTGAAACGCTGTTCGGCTATTGTTCGTCAGAAATGATCGGGCACAACGTCAACATGCTGATGCCTTCGCCGTTTCATGAACATCACGATGAATACCTGGCAAACTACTCGCGGACGAACCACCGCAAAATTATAGGAACAGGCCGAGAAGTCTATGGTCGCCGCAAAGATGGCAGCGTGTTTCCGTTGTACCTTGCCGTCAGTGAAGTCCTGCTGCACAGCCGAAAAGTCTTCACGGGATTCGTACACGACCTTAGCAACCTGAAGCGAGCAGAAGAAGAAGCAACTCAGTTGGGACGCATCCTTGAAGATTCGCTAAACGAAATTTTCATCTTCGATGCAGAGACGCTGAAGTTTGTGTTTGTTAATCGAGGAGCCCTTTCCAACATCCGATATACGGCGTCCGAATTGATGCAAATGACGCCCGTTGATATCAAACCTCTGTTTACTCGACAACAGTTCGAAGAACTGTTGCAGTCTTTGCAATCAAACTCAACAACTGAACTTCGCTTCGACACAGTCCATCAACGCAAAGACGGTTCGGTTTATGATGTTCACACCCGATTACAGAAAGTTACCTGGCAAAGACGTGACGCCTACGTGGCAATCATCCTGGATGTGACTGAACCAAAGCGTGTGCAGAATGAACTTGCCGCGTTAAACGCAGAACTGGAAGTCCGAGTTGAACAGCGAACAGGCGAACTTAAAGAGGCTCAGGCTCAGTTGATTCGTCGAGAAAAGTTAGCCGTGCTTGGACAACTTTCCGGAGGCGTGGCGCATGAAATCCGCAACCCTTTGGGCGTGATTCGAAATTCCGTTTACTACCTGAAAATGGTGGCCGACCAGTTCGACAACGACGCTCGTGAATGCATTGAAGAGATCGATCGAGAAGTCGAAACGTCCAATCGGATCGTCAGCGAACTGCTCGACTTCACGCGAGATCCACCTTCGAATCCGGAAACATTTGAGATCTCGATTGCGGTGGCAAACGCGATTCGCGGTGCACGCATTCCAGATCCGGTCACCGTCGTGGTGCAGGAACTTGAACACTCGGTGGAATTGAAGGCAGACCAAGGGCAGGTTGAACGCGTGCTGGCTAACCTGATCCGAAATGGGTGGCAGGCAATGGCTGGAAGCGGTCATCTGGACATTAGGTACACGATCGAGCAACACCACATTGTTATCCACGTCCACGACAACGGGATGGGCATCCCAGCAACAAACCTTTCACGAGTATTTGAACCATTGTTTACCACGAAAGCAAAAGGTATAGGACTGGGACTGGCCGTATCGCGTCGATACGCAGAACGTAATGGCGGCAGCCTGACAGTCGAAAGCCAGGAAGGTCAGGGCACAACCTTCCACTTTGAAGTCCCCCGAAACGGATCAGCACAATGAATGATGGACAACAACGTCGCATGTTAATCGTTGACGACGACGAAGGCATGCGCCGATCGCTCACAAGAATCATGGTCACCAAGGGTTTTAACGTATGTGTGGCCAGAGACGGAATGCAGGCAATTGAAGTTGCCAAAGAGTTTCAGCCGGAGATTCTTTTGATGGATGTCCGCATGCCTGGCATTGACGGCGTGGAAGCATACCGACGAATGAAAGACGTTTGCCCAGACGCTGCAGTAATTTTCATGACGGCGTTTTCGGCAACGGAACTTTCACAGCAGGCGATTGCAGAAGGAGCGATCGACGTACTTCCCAAGCCTCTTAACGTCGACAGTCTTTGTGATTTGATCTCAGCATCACGGCGCACTCGCCCGCTGTTGATCGTGGATGACGATTCGGGCTTTCGCACGTCGCTGCGCCGAGCACTCACTGTACTGGGCTACAAGGTTTATACAGCAGGAAGTATGGCGGATGCTGTCACGGAATTCCGCCGCAACCCGCGCTGCCTGGTAATATTGGATATGAAACTGGACGGCCATACGGGACTTCAGGTGCTTCAGCAGATCCGAAACATGAACGGCAATGTCACCGCCATACTTATGACAGGCCACCCCGATCTGCAGGTGGAAATGCAATCCGGACTGCAAGACGGTGCCTGCTGCACGTTTTTGAAGCCGTTTGATGTTGACGCATTGGCAAGCGAAATTCAGTCGCAGCTTTGCTGACATGCACAAAACGTATTATGGGAAGCATGGGTAGGCCTTCCGCCCGAAGCCGTCCCCGAGCAACCGCACACAACTTCAGTTCAACAGTTCAACCGGGCCATCCACCTGCCCAAGACAATATTTTCACAACAAGATAGTCGACCATGTCAGTTCAGCAACTTTCAGTATTAATCGTAGACGACGACGCCGGAACACGTTCCAGCTTGCGACGAATTCTGCTGCTGGATGGTTACGCCGTTGAAGAAGCCGACTCAATTGCTACGGCTCTTGATCGCCAAAGCTGGCAGGAATATGTGGCGATTCTGCTGGATCGCCGATTGCCAGACGGAACCGCAGAAGACTTACTGCCTCAACTGCGCCAACTGGCTCCACACGCTTCCATTCTGATTATCACCGGCTACGCCGACATCGAAAGCAGCCTGGCCGCCCTGCGTGCGGGAGCAGCTGACTACTTACTAAAGCCAATTGAACCCGAATCGCTGCGAGGACGCCTTCGCAATCTGGCGGAACTGCGACTGGCTCAGAACGAGCTTCGACGGCGCGAAACCCAGCTGGAATTCATGATCAACAACCTTCCCGCTGCAGCCGCATACGTTGACTATGAAAACGGTGAAGTAAATTTCAACCGAATCATTCAGGACATTACCGGATACGCGTCTTCAGAACTAACGAAGATTGACGACTGTTTCCGTCTGCTGTTTGCTGATCTGGCGACCTCAGCCAGGCAACAGTACGAAGCGAAGCGAATTGCCTGGAACGACGAACCGCTGAGGCTTATGGTTTGGTGTAAGTCGGGGCAGAATCGTATCGTCGAATTTCGCGGCTATGCCTACGACGATCACGAAGTCTGGCTGATGCACGATGTCACGGATCGCGAAAAACACGAGACGGAGCTGCGAATTCGCGATCGAGCGATTCAAGCGGCTAACGAAAGTGTCATTATCGCGGACGCCACTAAAGAGGGCTACCCGATTGTCTTCGCAAACAAAGCGTTCGGCCTGTTAACTGGCTATACTCTGGAAGAATCCATCGGTCGCGGGTGCGAACTGCTTTGTGGCACAGCGGCTGATCGCCAATCACTTTTCAGGCTTAAGGAGGCCATCGAGAGCGAAGACGATGTGCGACTTACAGTTCAGTGCCGACGAAAGAACGGCGAAGCCTACTGGAACGAAATGTCAGTTGCACCAGTGCGGGCCAACGACGGTACAGTGACGCACACCGTGGCGGTCATGGAAGACGTCTCAGAACGCAAAGACGCTCAACAGAAACTATTGCAGTCAGAACGGCTGGCCGCAATTGGACAAATGGTGACCGGCCTTGCTCACGAAAGCAGAAACGCGCTGCAGCGGGCCCAAGCGTGCCTGGATATGCTTTCCCTGGACATGGAAGACAAACCGGACCAACTGGAACTAACCGAAAAAATGCAGCGGGCGCTCACCGACCTGCACCGCTATTACGAAGAAGTTCGCAACTATGCCGCTCCAATCAATCTGGACAGACGCACCACTGACCTGTCGCTCGTGTGGGAACGCTCCTGGGTTAACCTGGAAGCCATTCGCTTTGCCCGCAAAATTGAACTTAAAACGCAAATCACAAAGGTCTCTCCTAAATGCGACGTTGATGAACATCGCATGGAACAGGTGTTCCGCAACATTATCGAAAACTCAGTGTATGCATGCCCCGATCCGGGCTTGATACAAATTACGTGCACTGAAACAACCATCGACGGCAATCCTGCAATCAGTATCTCAATTCAGGACAACGGCCCAGGCTTCACGAATGAAGCCGCCGCAGGAGTCTTTCAGCCATTCTTCACCACCAAACAAAAGGGCACCGGGCTTGGCATGCCGATTTGCAAACGTATTGTTGAAGCTCATGGAGGCCGGATTTACCTGAACGAATCGTCAGCCGGCGCAGACGTTGTTGTCGAACTGCCCAAAGAACGTCCTTCCAACACAAGAGAAACTGTGACATGATGTCACACGCGACGCACCAGGCGTGCGGGAGAGCGCGCTCATGGTACAATGCGGCGTAAATCGGCGTTGTAGCCCCTTCCTCATTCGATAAGTGTACGGATTACGTTTTGGCACAATACGTGCAGACTTTCAGCCGAACTTACGCCCATCATTCTTCCAACCTCCGCAAGTATTCGTTGTTGCGGCGATCGTAAAACACAACAAACATTTTCGCCCGCTGGTCCTGACAGGGCTTCCGTTACGAAACGTAAAAGCATGCGACTTTCAACCGAAACGAATTCGCCGTGAACGAAACTCCTCTCATTTCGTTGCTGCTGGTGGAAGACGAAGATGATTTTCGCGAAACCACTGCGCGGTGGATGGCACGCAAGGGACTAAACGTCGCCGAAGCTGCCAACGCTCAGGAAGCGCTGGCTTTGCTGGAAGTCCAGCACTTTGACGTTGCCGTTATCGACATGAACATGCCGGGCATCTCCGGAGTCGAACTGCTGCATCGCATGAAGGACGAAAACTTCGAAACCGAAGTGATCATTCTTACCGGCCAGGGCACCATCGAATCTGCCGTTCAGGCGATGAAAATGGGAGCGTGCGATTATTTAACCAAGCCTTTTCCACTGGGGGACCTGGAACAGCGATGCCGCCTGGCGTGGGAACGCGGAAGGATCAACAAAGAAAACCGCCAGCTTAAAGAAGTCATCAAACGACAGCAGCCCAGAAGCGAGATGGTAGGCGAATCCGCCTCTATGAAGGAAGTCTTTCGGCTGATTGAACGGGTGGCCCCAACAAACAAAGCCGTACTTATTCAAGGAGAGAGCGGTACCGGCAAAGAACTGGTTGCCAGAGCCGTACAGCGACACAGCCATCGAGCCGACAAGCCATTTGTGACGATCAATTGCGCCGCGCTTCCGGAAAACCTGGTAGAGAGCGAGCTGTTTGGGCACCAAAAGGGAGCCTTCACAGGAGCCACCAGTGATAACGCCGGCCTGTTTGAAGTTGCCGACGGCGGCACTTTGTTCATTGATGAACTCGGCGAACTTCCGCTGTCATTGCAACCCAAACTACTGAGAGTTCTGGAAGATGGCTCGCTACGGCGAGTTGGTTCGCATAAAGAACGCCGCGTTGACGTGAGAATTATCGCCGCGACAAACAGGGACCTGACGGAGGACGTCAAGAACGGAGCGTTCCGTGAAGACCTGTATTACCGCCTGAACGTGATGTCGCTTAAACTTTCCCCTCTGCGCGATCGCGGAAATGACATCAACTTACTGATTGACAGTTTGCTGGGCAAAGACTGGGAAATTGAAGACGACGCCAGAGCAATCCTTCAAAACTATCACTGGCCCGGTAACGTGCGCCAACTGGCTAACGTCTTTGATCGGGCCACCGTGCTGGCCGACGATCACACCATTACCGTTGACGACCTGCCTTCCGAAATCGTTGACGGTGTTCCCGAATCGGGCATGGAAGTTCGCCGTTTGACGGCAACGAAAACCGATTCGTCTCGATTGGACGAAATTGAAAAGACTCACATTGTGGAGATCCTGCAGCGAGAAAACGGCAACAAGGCCAGGGCTGCCAGAGCGTTAGGTATCCACCGCCGCAAGCTTTACCGCCTTCTGGAACGATACGACCTTCACAAGCCAGACACCGCTGACTCGTAACCACCGTAGAAAACATGCTACCGCTGAACACCAATCACGTTTCCCATCAGCAGCCTGACACCTGCAGACGGTTAGCGGATTTAGTTGAAGCAGTTTGCCAAACGCAACTAAACACAAACTGCTGCCGGACTTTACACCAACCAACGCTTGTTGCATGGAGGCCCTGAATATGAAACGCCGAATTCCAGTCTTGTCTTTAATCTTCGCCGGACTCGCAGTTGCAGCCACGACAATGCTGCCTGCCCAGGTAAAACCGATTCCCGTCACAGTGGATGAAAAGCCAGTTGAAAGTGAAGAGACTCAGGTCATGATGCAGGCCAAGTTAAGCCATGCTCATAAAGTTCTGGAGGGCCTGGTAACTCAGGACTTCACAATGATTGAAGAAGCCGCCGTGGCTCTTTCCAGAATCAGTCTGACGCCACCGCCCGATTTAACAAAGGCGGGAGACAAGACAAACAAGCAAGTCTACGAACATTTTCGGATGGAGTTTGCGAGACTGGCAGGGCAACTGGAAGGCCACGCTCGACGCAAAGAACTTGCCGCAACAGCATACGTGCAACAAAACCTGACCGCGACGTGCATTGCCTGTCACGACTATATTCGAGACTACCCATAGGCAATTTGCTAAACGGAATTGTTTAAACTCCGCCAACCGCAGTTCGTCACTACGCAGCGATCACCGAACAGTCTGCAGAAAAAAACGGTGCAGCCGCAACTGGGGGAACTATGCAGCTGCACCGAAGATCATGTGCCCGGAACGCAACACTGAGCACGCTGATTTTATCGGCTGGCTGGGCTCGTCATGTCCTATCCTGATCCTTTGGCCTACGTGCACGAGGGATTTTCCCCGTTGGAATCGTTGCGATATTTCGTTTTGCAGCATTCAAAACGCCTGATCAAACATCAAACTGCTCACGTGGTCAAGTCTTCCATCAATCGAAACGCCATCCAAAGATGGCTGCTACTCGCCAGCTGTCTCACCATTTGCGCTGCGTTTTCGACATTCGCAGCTGCCGACGACAATTCGGCAGCGGCATCAACCGTAAAGACCTTGGAAGACAAGCTGGGAATTGTCTGCGAAATGCAATCCCCGGAATTTCCGATTCAAACTCAGCACGGAAAAATTGAGGGACGACCAGCCAAACGATCAGACCTGGAAACGTATGTGCCAATTCTGATTGCGGAATTCACCATCTATCCACGCCAGCTGATTCAAAAAACGGAACTGCGACGCATCGTCTTATGTTCCAACCTCTCATTTGCTGGCCAGCTTAGAACGGCCGTCCCGGACTTTGAACACGACACCCTGTATCTTGACGTCGCACGTGGACGTCACAATATCTCGTATACGCGAAAAGTAATTCATCACGAGTTCTTTCATTTGATTGATCTTAAAGATGACCAATCGCTGTACGAGGACTCCGACTGGGCGGCACTGAACCTGCCCGATTTTCGTTATGGCAATGGCGGAATCAATGCACAAAATGACTCTCAAACGTCAGTCCTGTCCGACAGGCTTCCTGGATTCCTGAATAGCTATTCCACCACTGGCGTTGAAGAAGACAAAGCCGAAGTGTTTGCCGCAATGATTGTTGAACACGCTACAACATCGAAGCGAACCAAGATTGATGCCGTGTTGCTTGAAAAGACGCGCCTGCTGCAGCAGCAACTGAAAGCATTTTGCCCTCAACTGGACGAACAATTCTGGACGGCAGCACACAAGGTGGATCGGCGATAGCGATTCCGAAATCGATGCTCTATTTACAGCGAATTGCGCTGACTTGTGGCGGCGAAGTTCGATTTCCGCCCGCTATGCATGTTTGTCGCGAGTCTGAACCGTCGACAGCTTTTCGTAAGTTGCTGCACCGAATTCAGTCTTATAACTGGCCCCGCCTACCCGGCATTCCATGAGGTGAAGTCAGAGGGTTGCGAATCTGAAAAGGTTGCCGGAGTCGGAACGAGGTACGAGCGAAACCCCGGGGTTTCATTCGCAAGCTCAGTCCACCCCCCAGCCAACCAAGTCGGCAACCGACAGTTGAACAACAACGGTCATGTGCTAAATTCACCAAGGTCGTCGACCATTCCCAAATCCCATCCACTTATCACTTCAAGTTCGGGCTGTTATGGAAGAGTTTCTGAATAAAATCGTCGTCCTTGATGTGGACGCAAGCTATGTCTACATCGGAACGTTGAAATCGGTTTCCGATAAAACCCTGCAACTTGGTGATGCGGATGTACATGACCTGCGAGATTCCGCGACGACTCGAGAACGCTATATTCTGGACACAAAGCTGCACGGACTCCGAACGAACCGTTCCAGCGTATATGTCTCACGCACGCAAATCGTAAGTTTCTCATTGCTCAACGAAATCCTGACGTAGCAAGGGCTTCGCCCGTCAACCAGTGGCGGGAGATGCGGGAAGACGTGGAACGTTCGAATCGCCAAACCGCGACGTTGTCGCAATGATAAACATGTGCACGGTGTTCGCGTTATGCTCTGTAAGACTCTGAACTCCCAGACGTCTGCAGCATACGCTACTGCGATTTTCGCTGACTTGTGGCCGCGGAGAACGCGAATTGGACTATGTGGGCGCTTGCCCAAGAGCCAGAGCCGTCCACAACAATATGTAAATTGCTCTATTTGCCGGATTCGCCGTTTCGCAGCAAGTGAAACGGCCCCTTCAGGCGGCCCATCCTGTTGGCGATTTGCCGCCAGTTCAATACAGCGTCGGGTTGGTCAGTGAAGATGCCGTCAACGCGTCCGCGTTTCACCAGCCAATCCAACAACTGATCGGCAGATTGCGAATACTGCGGCAGGCTGTCCGTGCGAAATGTCCACACGTGCACCATCAAAGCATTTTGGTGAGCTGCTTCCACCACTTCTGTGATATTGGGTTCGTCTTCACCAGCTCCTGCAACAACGGCTTCAATTCGTACACCGATGCCATCCGCGACTTTTGCAATTTCAGCAATGTGCTGCTTTGTGGGAGTCGACGAAAGCAACTGAATTAACGGAAGTCGACAACCAAGTTCCGTCCTGATCCGCAAAACTTCCGGCTCTTCAAAGCATTGCAGGAAGACTCGATCTTCAGCATTCTCATAGCCGTACTTCCTGAGTATTCGCAATATTTCAACGGAAGAGTCCAGGCCGCGTTCACGATGCATTGCAGGCTTCTTAACTTCCACATAAAGCCCTGCGTTGCGTTTTCTTGATTCGTTAAGCCCTTGAATCAGTTGAATATGTTCCTCCAGAGTCGCGATGCGGAAGCGGCCTGTGTTTTGTGGAAACCTGCCCTTCTTATCACGTTCAGTAACGCTTAGCTGGCGAATTTCTTCAAGCGTGAAGTCAAACACGAAATACTTGCCATCAACGGCTCGCTGAGGATACAGGTCGGCGACATTTGTGATCGAATTCAGTGTTACATCATGCATCACTACAGCAACGCCGTCTTTGGTAAGTACGACGTCCTGTTCGATATAGTCTGCTCCCAACGCATGAGCAAACGCGGCGGCTTCTGTTGTGTGTTCAGGCAGATAGCCGGATGCTCCACGATGAGCAATGACAATGGGAACCACGTCAGACAATGTTTGACTAATGGCAACCAACCTGGATGATCGGTCCATCGTTGCATTTTCAACAACGCGCGACTGGGCCACGCACGTTGAACTAACAACGACAAACACAAACATTGTGTACGCCAGGCTCGAAGGTTTCCAGATCACGATTTCAATTCCAGTTGTAGCCAGGTGGATGGGTCATAGCTGGTGGGAAAGTCGTCGCCGACAATCAAAGGTTGCTCACCCAGATGACTGTCATTCACGAAACAGTAGAAGCCGAGTCGTCCTAAATCGTTAATTTCTCGGAATCCGTGCAATTGGCTGCCCGGAATCCAGACTTCAAACTCATAGCCCTCTTTATTCACGTGCGTTCGCGTCAAAAACAGTGAGGTATTGGACTCCTGCCTGAAGTTCCGCTGTTGAGCAATCGGTTGAGAGACCACGTTTGGCTGTCCGTCAACTGCGTCGTCAGCCGGCAGACAAGCGAAACTGTGGCAATACTCAGTCGCACGGTGCACGTTTCCGGCTGTGCGAGTGTCAATCCACAGCAGCAGGCAATCTGACTTGCTTAGGCGAGCTGAATCCCCCAGCGGCTTTTCCGGCTTGCCTTGAACGTTGACCGAAATTCCTAAACCGTCTTTGTTCCAGCCCACACTGACAGCAGCGAAAACGGTCGTTCCGTTAAGTGATGCAGGAATAAACAGATTGGCATCTTCGGGCAAACTCAGCAGTTTACCAGTTTTGCGACCTGTTGGAGAATCACAGGCTGGAATCGACAACTGATATTCGAACAGCAGCGATGGAGGAACAATGTATTCCATGGATTTCTGGTTGCGTTGATAATAGTTGGAGGGCGAACAATACGAATCTGCGGGCATCGCCAGGAATGAGTTTCCACCTTAGCTGCTGTTGGAACCCAAAGCACGAACGACTTAGACGACCAGTGTGGCCACGGGATAGCAAGTTTGCTTAACCATCTTATCCGCCAGCACACTTATTTTCCGCCAAGGCCTGTACTGTTAACCGAAATGAATGTCTACGGTCATAACCAGTCTTCTGCAAACCCCGGAAAATGCGAATTTACGGCTCGTTTCCAACAACACGGAATGCTGAAGAGCAGCCGAAATGTCACCAAAGTGTCACAGTTGTCACTGGTTTGTAAACGACAAGCGATCGGATGTGAAGTTATGGGCCACCTGTGCTAATCTTCGGCTAAGTTTAGTTTCAGAGCATTCCAGAAAAATTTTCGCCTGACGATACCACCAGGTGCAAATCAGGGGATTTTGCCGGAGCCTGAATTGTGTTTAGCTGAGATCCACAGGCTGGCCACGCCGTAAGAAACACGCTTGATCTGCAACGTGACTCTGCAAAAATCCCGAGCTGAACATGTACTCCAGTTCTCTGCTGTCAAATCAATCGATTCAGATCCAATAAATATGTCCATTGCCATTTTACCCGACGATCAAACCACGATCCCTGCTGACAGTAAGCAAGTCAAGTTTGCAAAGTGTGAGGGCTTTATGCAGACGTTGCGGGAACGAATTGACGCGTACTTTGAAGTTAACAAAATTTCAAAACGCGATTCTCCCAGCATGTACTTAAAGACCTTCATCATTCTGGCGTGGCTGGTCGCTTCTTACGTTGGACTGGTTTTCTGGGCTTCAACACCTATCCAGGCTGTATTGCTGGCCGTTTCTTTGGGAACGGTAATGGCCGCCGTGGGATTTAACATTCAACACGATGGCGGCCACGGGGCCTATTCGAAGTACCCATTCGTAAATAACGCCATGGCGTTCATGCTGGATGTACTAGGCGGAAGTTCGTTCATTTGGAAACGAACTCATAACATCGTGCACCATTCGTATACCAACGTAACTGGAGTTGATGGAGACATCGACCTTGGAATCCTGGGGCGACTGTCACCTCATCAGCCACGTTTCAGGTATCACCGCTTTCAGCATGTGTACTTGTGGTTTCTTTACGGTTTCATCACGTTCAAGTGGCAATTTCGCGACGACTATATGGCTTTGATCCGCGGACGTGTCGGCGAAACTCGGGTACCGACGCCCAAAGGGATGGACCTGCTGGTACTGGTCTCTGGCAAGCTGACGTTTCTGACTTTGGCATTTGGAATACCGCTTTACCTTCATAGCTGGCAAAGTGTCGCAGCGTGTTTCTTCCTGGCATCGTTTTGTCAGGGAGTACTGCTGAGTGTTGTGTTTCAGCTGGCACACTGCGTTGAAGAAGCCAGCTTTCCACTTCCTGAAGAAGGCACACTGAAATTCGAAAACGCGTGGGCCGTTCATCAGGTTGAAACAACGGTCGACTTCGCTCGTGGTGGAAAAATTGCGACGTGGTTTACGGGTGGCCTGAATTATCAGATTGAACATCATCTGTTTCCGCAAATCTGCCACATTCACTATCCTGCCCTGTCCAAGATTGTTCAGGAAACAGCGGCTGAACATGGTGTAAGATACACGGCTCACCCGACAGTTTTGGCAGCCATCAAATCGCACTTCAACTGGCTAAGAAGAATGGGCCAGCCCATTGCTCAGACGGCCTAGTCCACCAGCATAGCTGTCATCGACTTTTACAAAATTGCTTCAGCATTTGGTTGTCTGACAGGCTATCTGCCAGACATGCAGAGCTGCGCAAGCTTTTCGGTGACAAAAGCCGCGTCGTAAGATTCTCCAAAAACTTTGTCCGGTCCCGTGGCCGTGTGCGTTTATTTGTCTGGAAGCAGACTTCTTAAAACAAATTGCACACTGGGACTTGCCATGAATTCCACGCGACAAACGACTCGCCCCTTCAAATTTGCGACTCTTGTACTCAGCTGGGCAATCACCGTCACTCTTGCCACGCATATGGCCGAGCTGCCGGCTCAGGATTCAACGCCACAACTGTCCCTCAGTGATCGCTTTACATCAGAAGAAGGTGGCTTCAGCATCCTGTTCCCTGGAAAGCCCGATCACACACAGGGAAAATTGCTTACCGGAACTTTGTTCGACACGAACCGAAAAGAGATCGCCGAGGAACGCTTCATCGCGGGAACAAAAAACGAAGCGTTCGTTGTCCTGTATCAGGAAAGCAGCGAAGCAGACGGCAAAACCGCGGAACAAATCCTGAAACTACTGGAGACAAAAACGAACGAATTCGTCAACGTCAGCAATGGATTCGTGCAAAAGAAGGAGGCGATCCAGATCGACGGGAACGTACCTGCATATGCATTCACGCTAAGAGAAGCGGAGAAGGACACAGGTGGGCAGATGCTTACGTTCTTTAACGATGGTAAGTTCTATCGTATCGGAGCGTTCGGCAGTCGCGAATTTGTTGGCAGGCCAACAACTCAACAGTTTTTTGACTCGCTGCGGCTGCTCAATCAGCCTTCGACAAAATTGCCGCCCAATTCACCACGCAAACAGAATGGTGATGCCTTCGTATCAGAAGACGCCGGCTTTCAGATCAACTTTCCGACAATACCGAAAATCAGCGTTGAGGACCTGACTGACGATCAAGGCCTCGCGTTCGTGCAAACGCAATTTGTTTCATCAACCGGCGACGGAGCATATTTGGTTTCAGTGCAGGACAGCGACGAATCAGCCTTCGCGACTGCAGAATTGCGAAAATCAGCTTTCGACGCCACTCGCGATCGATTGACTGGCGCCGTTGCTGGTCGAGTGCTGGAAGACCGCAACATTACGGTCGGAACAAACATCCCGGCTCGTGAATTGCGGATTTCCATTCCTGCAAACGATGGCGAATATCGCACACGCATATTTTTTTCAAACGGACGGTTCTATCAGGTAATTGCCGTAGGCTCGTCCGAATTCGCACGCAGCGATGAAGTACCGAAGATCATAAATTCCTTCAAGTTGCTTCCCGCTGCCACACCCAACAAATCAATAGACGGCCTTAGCATCTTTAAATCCGACTTCGGTCGATTTAGTATCCAACTGGCAGTTAAACCGGTCTACAGCCGGGCAACGGTGAAGGTTGATGACGAGACCAAACTGGTCAGACATCAGTACATTTCAGGACAGCGCCCTGAAGCAATATTCGTAACGTTCATCGATCTTCCAGAGGGCGTCACTGCCTCTGACGGTAGCTCTGCCGACTTCTTTCAAACAGTCGCGACCAGTCTTGCCGGTGAATTCAGCGGAGAACTTACGGCTCTACAGCAGGTCGAGTCTCCCTATTCAAAGAATGTCTGGACGTTGCGAATCGCCAGCAAAAATGTGGACGACAACGTTCATGGACATTTGTTTGTGCAGCAAGGTCGATTCTATCAGCTACTGGCCGTCGGCCATGCCGACTTTGCTGGCGGCGAAACTGCCGAGGCAATTCTCAACTCATTTACTACGATAGCCGTTGAGTAGCCGTCGTTTCCAAAGGTCCGAAGCCTGACGCAATTCCCACTGACGCGGAATAGCGACTTGGTCACCAGCAGTTCCCTCGCCGAAGAGCAATAAATTTTGCCAGTGCGGCAACAAAGCCCCGAGCAATCGTGAGCAAATGTCGCTGACCGTTTCGGATCACAGTGATTCGCAAGGCAGAAAAATGCGGTCTCCTTGAAACGACTGGATTAATGGAATGTGCTTATGCAGCAAGGGAATTGCCATCTGGACAGAACTTTGTTGGTCAAACGATCAAATATGTATTGGTGACGCAAACCAAAATGAACCGGCAAATCAGCTGATTCTTCGTCTTCACAGCAAAAGCGTTGATCGACATAACGAGACATTCTTCGAACCATTCTTGCAAATTTCGCCCCTCACCACGTTACCCCGTCTAAGATAAAACAGCGGCTAACCGCATAACCTTGAGAAAGACAGAGGCTAAACCGATTGCCGCTTGCTCAGGCCGTCCAAAACCCGACATTCAACCACCGGCAAGACTTCAAAGACGCCACAAATTCTGTGACGCTTCGTGGCGGGATAAATTTCATGAGGCGTAACAGAATGAATCAAATCCTGATCGCGATTGTGGGGCTTTGCCTGACGGGAGTTATCGGTATGTTTGTCCTGAGCTTCACAGCCTCACGACCAACGAATCTGGGCGTCAACAGCGAAGGAAGACTGGCTGACGTTCCCAGTTCGCCAAATTGCGTATCCACTCAAACTGCTGACCAAAGTCACTGGATTGCCCCACTTGAGTTTTCAGGTCCGCCGAATGACGCTCTTGCACGACTTCTGGAAGTCATCGCCAATATGCCCGGCAGCAAAGTCATTTCGCGGGACAAGCACTACGTGTACGTAGAGTTCACCAGCACCTTTTTTCGCTTCGTTGACGACGTCGAATTCCTGATGGAGCCCGAAACAAATCAAATTCACTTCCGCTCAGCCTCGCGTGTCGGACATTCCGACCTCGGTGCCAACCGAAAGCGAATGGAAACAATCAGAACTGCCTTCCAGGCATCGAATTCGAAGACGGACAATTTCGGGGAACAGGCTGCACCGTCGGAAACCCTGTAAGCCAATGACAATCGTGAAGTGCAAACACCGTCATCACTGGTCACTTGCGGCACGCACACGCATTCGCATTCGCCGCTTGCAAAAAAAAATTATTCGATTCGTTTGACTGCCGCCTTGCTGATTCCTGTTTGTCGAAGAGAAACGGAATTTTCAGGATTTGACGCAGTCAAAATCGCCGACGAAGTTCGACGCCCCACAGTCACACTCACAACGTTGGTTTGCTCGGGCTGAACCTCAGTCAATGCCGAGTGTTTGATATGTACAGCATCAAACGGCCCACTGGTGGCCTGTTGTGAAGGCTGGCTGCCAGCAGCATTTTCATTTAACAGCTCATCCCAGCTGTCTACCGTTTTGCCGTCGCCGACCAGATCACTGCTGATAGCCTTGGCGGGAACCGATTCTGCTTCAAAATAGAACCAGGCATCGTGCAGTTCCAGTTCCATCCCCACCCAATGCAGACGACAGTTGTGATTGATGCCTGAGGTCAGCGAAAACTTTTCGGCAAGGTATTGCTGCACCTGTTTGGCCGCGTCTTTATCTGTCTCCAGATGGAAACGTCGATTCAATCGCACAGAGATCGCGTCTTCCAGATCGGCGATGTACAGTCGCATGGCGACTTCGAATCGGTTTGACTTACCATTCCACTCAACTTCCGTCATGGAAGAATGTGACGGATGAACAGCCGCATTGGCTGCTGAAGCAAACGCAATCCCCAACAACAACGATGTGAACAGCCCCTTTAAAAACATAACGTTACCGATCAGTTGTGTGATGCAACGCCAGCAAATGTGGACGTCGGCGAAACCTGTCATCTCAATCAGTTAGATTCAGCAAACTCTCACTGGCCAAAACGATTCCGTGATGGCCTGTCATGCACGCTCCGTGCGCACATCGTTTTGAGTAAGACTCTAAAGCGGCTTGGCGGGCTCAGCCGGTTTCTCAGAAGGCTTTTCAGGTGCCTTCTGGGCAGGGCTATCGCCAGCAGGCTTGGCTTCTTCGATTTTTACTTCAGCCGGTTTCTTCGGCTCTGCCTTCGTCGCAGGCTTCTTTGCTTCGCCTGATTTTTCACCTACTGGCTGATCGGTGTCGTCGTCCTTAGCTTCCTCTTCAGCTTTATCCTTCTTTTTCCCGAGTCCCGCCTTTTGCATTTCGTTTTTCGAAGTGCTGTCCTTGTACAGGCCGAAGCGGCTTTTCACGATCGTTGGCGGAAACGAATTGTTTGAAGTATCAACGTCTGCCGTTTCCAGGTGAGGGTCAAGTTGAATGGAAGTGATCGGCTTGCTGGACATAATCAGGCGCGACGTCCTGTTGGCATTCTGAGTCCAGATTTCGGCAGGAAGTCGAATCTCTCGCGTTGTCTTGTCCTCGTGAGTCACCTCCAGAATGATGGGCATCACAAGGCCGCCCTTGTTTTCAAAATCAACGATATAGAAGTTCGTCTTCAGGCCCAGCAGGCGGCGTTCATCGTCAGACAATTCCTTCAAGTACTTGGGGAACTTCTTTTTCTCGTCATCGGTGACTGCCAGATTATCGAACTCATTATAGAAATCTTTCAGCTCCGGAAACCTGTCGGTTCTCAGAGACAAACGCTTGTTGCGTTTTTCTGAAAGTGTTTCCGGTTCAGCGTCTCGTTCTTCCATTTTGCGTTTGCTTTCGGCAACTGGATCTCCGTTGTCGATCTGATAGTGTCTCACATCAGAGATAGCAATATCGACATGGTCAGTGCTGAAGAACCAGCCACGCCAGAACCAGTCGAGATCTGTGCCGGACGCGTCTTCCATTGATCGAAAGAAATCAGCCGGATACGGACGTTTGAACATCCAACGCTGCGAATATTCGCGGAAGGCAAAATCAAACAGTTCGCGTCCCAAAACGGTCTCGCGAAGTATGTTCAACGCGGTCGCAGGCTTGGAATAACCGTTGGGTCCAAACTGCAGAATCGATTCTGAATTCGTCATGATCGGCACTTGATTACTGCTTTTCATATAGCCCGTAATCCTGGCGGGTTCTCCAGCGCGAGATGGATAGTTTTCTTCCCATTCGACTTCCGCCAGATACTGCAGAAACGAGTTCAGGCCTTCATCCATCCAGGTCCATTGGCGTTCGTCGGTGTTGACGATCATAGGGAAGTAATTATGGCCGACTTCGTGAATAACCACAGAGATCAAGCCGTACTTGGTCCGCTTCGAATAGGTGCCATCCTTTTCAGGACGAGGGCCGTTGAAGCAGATCATGGGATATTCCATTCCGTACACCGGCCCGTTCACGGAGATTGCGACAGGGTACGGATACTGGAAGGTGTACTTTGAATACACTTCCATGGTGTGCACAATGGCGTGAGTTGAATACTTGCTCCACAGCGGTTCGGCTTCGTTGGGGTAGAAAGACATGGCCAGCACCTGGTTGCCGCTGCTGTTGTGTCCCATCGCGTCCCAGATAAATTTTCGCGACGAGGCAAATGCGAAGTCACGAACGTTGTCAGCCTTGAAGACCCACGTCTTCTTCTGCTCGGTGCCTTCTTTCTGATTTTCCGCCGCTTCTTCCGGAGTCACGATGAACATCGGCTTCTTCGCTGTTCTGGCTTCTGCCAAACGTGACTGCTGAGTGTCCGTCAACACTTCTTTAGCGTTAATCAGAACACCTGTGGACGCTACGATATGGTCTGCAGGAACCGTCAGACGCACCAGGTAGTCGCCGAATTCCAGAGCAAACTCGCCACTGCCCAAAAACTCCTTATGCTGCCAGCCGGCAGAATCAGAGTACGCACACAAACGAGGAAACCATTGAGCGATTTCGTAGATGTTATTGCCATCTTCTTCGAAATGCTCAAAGCCTCCACGACCTCGCAAAATCGTCGCGTCGTTGATGTTGTACTTCCAGCTGACTCGAAATCGGAACGAGTTTTCAGGCGTCAACGGTTTCGGCAGATCGACTCGCATATTGCTGCCGACAATTTTGAAATGCAGACGCTTGCCCGTAGCGTCGTCGATGACTTCAGATATTCGAGCCCCACCGGGAAATGATTCCGCCTTAAGCATGCTGTCAAGGCGTTTGAACGTGACCTTGCTATCCAGCGACGGCGCCGTCTGGTGACGATTGGCTGCGGAATTTGGATGAAACCGGTTGGTGTCCAGCTGCAGCCACAGATACTTCAAAGTGTCGGGCGAATTGTTGGCGTAGGTGATCACTTCGCTGCCGGTGATGCTTTGAGTGTCATCATGCAGTTCAACGGAAATGTCGTAGTCGACCTTCTGTTGCCAGTATTCGTGGCCGGGGGCTCCCGATGCGTTTCGATAAACGTTGGGAGTTGCCAGCACCTCGTCCAGTTGGCGGAACGCGTCTGGAGCAGGATTTTTCCGATTTACAATGGCCTGCCCATTTGCGGACGAATCCAACACGCAGGTTGCCAATGTGCTGAGTGTCAGCAAATACACAAAGGAATTAGGACGACGTAATACACGAAACATGGAAGCTCTTTCAGCGAACCCAAAGACTGTTTCCTGACACAATCTCGCTGTTTGCGCAGTTTAACAATCTTTAAAATACCCGCCGACAGGGAAAGAGCAAACGAACACATGGCTGCAAATGAGGTTGCCGCAGAACTTCCGTTTGTCGGAACAGCATCGCCCACGACCTCCCCGAATTCGGCACAGCCGGAAAGGTCAGCCGGATGCAGGAAACCACACCATTAGGTACCGCGCGGCTAAGAATTCCCGCAACCTGGTTCGCCGTCAAATACAACTGCCCCGCCGCCACAAGCAACACGTGCTGCGTGCTCTTTGCCCGGCTATTCCGGTGCTTTGAATTCGAACAGCGAAAACACAAAGTGAACCATCAGCGTAAATAGCGTGGACCACAGAATCGTTTGAGTCACCCCCTTGCTGATATCAGGAGCCGACTGCTTCGGCGACGATCCACATTTCCACGAAATCATCGCAGTACCGACGGCGCACGTCAGTAACTTTGCCACCAACCATCCGGTTCCTTTATAGAACAGGCTTCCCGGCATTCTTAGTTCTTTGTGAAAATGAGCATCCCAAAACGCAATTCCTTCACTGGAATGCGTCGCCAAAAAGGCAACCGCTCCTGTAATGCTGGCAACACCATAGCTAAGAAACGTCAGCAATGGTGTACCGATCAGAAAAGCGTACAGCACAGGTGTCCGCACCGATCGCCACGGGTCCATACCGATGGTCTTCATCGCATCCAATTGATTGCCATAGGCTTTGCTGCCGACATCTGCAGACACGGCCGCGCCCGAACGAGCGGCGATCAAAATTGTTGAGAGAATAGGAACCAGAAATCGAAACAGCGAAAAGCCTGTCGCGTGCAACAGGTTTTCAATCAACAGAGGTTCTGTATATTGGCGAAACGGCAGATATCGGAAAATAAAGTCCTGAGCAACAAAGCCGATAATCATGCCGGAAATGGCAATGTACAAACACGCCGACCAACCGGACACCAGCTTCAGGTAATGCCACGTAATGCGGCTGCCCCACCGGAAGCTCTTCCACAAAGGCAACAGAGCTAAAGGCAGCAATAAAACGTTTTCCAGAAACTCGCCCGACGCCGCCAGCGCCGTGGCGACGGAATTCTTCAAACGCGTCGGCACTGAAACGCGTTTCAACGCCGTGTCATCAACCAGCGGCGGCTTGCCGAGCAATTCCGGCAGGCGGCCCCAGTCTTCGCGGGCAACATTCTGCAACGTCCGTTCGTGATGGTTCAGCAGAACAACGTGGTCCGCAATTTTCTGCAGTGCAGCATAGTCGTGAGTGACAATGATTGACGTGCGTTGAAAACGCGTTTGAGCATCGCGAATCAGGTCCGCAACCTGTCCCGCCGTATTTGTGTCCAGGCCAGAAGTCGGTTCATCATACAGCACGACGTCCGTTTCCATCCCCAAAGCTCTGGCAATGGCCAACCGCTGTTGCTGCCCACCGCTTAGCACGCTTGTGGGACGATCGCCGGGAACACCCAGTTCTTCCAACAGATGCCTGGCTTTCGCGTTACTGGTCCCGTTAGTTCGGCTGGCGTTTGAAGAATGCTCAATCGCAATTTCGATGTTTTCTGCGGGAGTCAATTCGTCAAACAGAGCGAAACTCTGAAAAACAACTGCAACCGGTTCCTGCATGTGATTACGATTGGAATTGGTCTCACCATTCCTGCGGAACTCAATCTGTCCCGTGTACTCAATAGCCGCATGATCGCGGTCGATCAGCCCGGCAAGAATGCGCATCAACAGCGACTTCCCGACGCCACTGCAACCAAGCACCAACGTCAGCTTGCCCGCAGGAAAACTGGCATTCGCATGATTCAACAGTGGCTTGCCGCCAGCCGAAAGAGAAAAGTCGGCAATCCGAATTTCAGTGCCACCCAATTCTGTGGTAACAGCGACCGCCCCGTGCTGGCCAGGTTTGGCAGCATCAACATGACCGGATTTGACATCTTCAGCGGTGGGTTCGTTTTGAGGTGTTTCAGCCGTCACTTTGCACCTTCTTTGGTCGGAGTCAAAGGGCTCTGGCTGCTTCCCCCGAATCCCATGGGATAGATCATGGGAGCATCGGTGCCGTCGATGTAGATTTCTTCCACAGCTCCTGCGTCAGAATTTTCGGCGCCAGCAAAAGTTGGCGTCATCACAAACCAACGACGATCCTTCGCCAGAATTTGTGCTCGCAGAATTCGTGAAAATTCAGGAGTAATGCCAGTTTCGCGAGAACCAAAGATCATGTCGCCAATTTCCCGAACAACAGGTTCCAGTCGATCGCCCGCAGTTTTCAACGCCATGCGAGTTTCCTGGGCCTTCATAAAGCTGTCGAGTTCGCTGCGCAGCGTTTCGTTATCAACAACCGCTTCTCGAACAACATTCCAGATAAGCTTATGCAGCTCAGAATCTTCCGCGACCTGTTTGAAACTCTTTTTTAAAGCCGCCTTCACTTTAGCATTATCCAGTGAACGTTTAACAATTGTCTCCGTTACATCGATGAAATCTTCACTGCGAGCTCGAACAATCGGCAAGGCTTCTTCGTCGATGAATCTTTGAAACTCGGTCTTCAATGCGTCTTTGTTTGAAATCGGAGTCTTGTCGTAAAGATATCGCCAGCCAAACGAGAACAGCGACACTCGTTTCCACAAGCTCTTTCCCAGATCCATCGCAACCGGCACTGCCTCTTCTTCCACGATCGGAAGAATCTCTTCACGTATCAAAGGAATGATTTCGGCCTTGATAATGTCGGCTTCGTAGCGTTCTCCCAGGCTTTTAAATTCGTGTTGATGCTTTCGCAGTATTGCAGGCAATTCCGATTCGACGGCTTTCATTGCCGTTTGCAGACCGTCCTGAAGCAGCGGCCGCAATTCAGACATCACCACAAGCTGGTGTTGCTGCCATTCTTCAGCAATCAATTCCGCGATTTCCGTCTGACGGTGCTTTGGAATCATCATCTTCACCACCCAGTCTAAAGACGTCGGTGTTGTGTGATAATCCAACTGAAAGCCGTGAGGAAATTCATCGATCGCATTCTGGTAAATTGACACATCAATCGATTTGGAAGCAAACGCATCGCGACTGTATTTTTGATGAACGTCGGTTGTCAGTCCCACCTGGCGAAAGGTGCCATCGGGAAGTTCCATAAAAACGGGATCACCTAACGCAACCATAATCTCCAGTTCGCTGACAGCATTCAGTTGCTGTTGTTTGCCGCCAATCCACGAAGACACATCTGATGTCATGGCGGCAACACTGCTGGACTGTTCAGCCAGTTCCGATTGCAGAAAGTGCCAGCCCGTGGCCAATGTGACCACCCAAAAACCAGCCCCCAGAATTAAATGTCTGGTGTTCATAACACCCCTTCAGTTGCATCCATCCAGTTCACTGATGCTAAGCATTGTCGACTGGCGAAAAATTCAGAACACGTCTGTCATTCGCCAGCAGGGGGTGATTCTTCGCAAAGCACCGACTGTAAGCATCCAAACAAGTCGGAATATATAGCAGATTATTCACAGAATCGGCTACACCTGCGCCAGATCACCAACGGCACGCCTTATTTCGGCAATCCAACAGCAAGGCGGCCGGAAATCGGCGACGGACGTAACTGGACAGCGCCATATATCAATGAGCCGCAGAGCGTTAGCCCCGGTTTTTCCGTGATCCGCCCTAACCGGGGCTAACGGCCTGCGGCTGATGTGGGTAGCAGAAATACTGACTTTTCATGGAACCTGGCGCTATCCAGCTAAGCAACCGCATTTTCTTCCGTCGAATTCCCCAGTCAGACTATTCTGAGATGACGAACGATAGTTTGAAGACACTTACCGTTCGGCGCTGCAACACGGTGCGAGTTCGCTACACTTCGGCAGTTCCATCACTTGTGTGCTGAACCCGGTTCAGCCGACGCAAACACTTTCCCATCGCCACCAGCGCAATTCGATACTTATGTCTGAACACGTAATTCGCATCGCAACCAGATCAAGTAAGTTGGCCCTTTGGCAGGCTGAACACGTCAAGTCGTTAATTGAGACAACATCACCAGAATTCACCGTTGAGATCGTGCATGTAAAAACCGTCGGCGACGCAAACCAAACCGATGCGCTGCGAGAATTTGGCGGCACCGGTGTGTTCACTCGTGAAGTTCAGCATTCTGTATTGCAGCAGGAAACAGACATTGCAGTTCATAGCCTGAAGGACCTGCCCACTTTGGAATCCAGCGGGCTGAAACTGGCCGGCGTTCCGGATCGAGCACCTCATTTTGACGCCCTGTTGTTGCCGGGCGGCCAAACGATAGAATCGCTTGATGAGATTGCTGAAGGTGCAAGAATTGGCACCGGAAGTCCGCGACGCCAGACTCAACTGCTGAATGTTCGTCCAGACCTGCAGATGCTCGAAATTCGTGGCAATGTGGATACTCGAATTCGCAAACTGGATGACGGCCAATTCGACGCCATTATTCTTGCTGAAGCGGGACTTCGCCGCCTGGGACTTGCCGATCGTATCTCGATGATTCTGGCTCCACCACTGGTTCTGCCAGCCGTGGGGCAGGGTGCCATCGGAATTGAATGCCGTGAAGACGACGAGCGTGTTCAGCAGGTACTTGCTAAGTTGACGAACACCGACGTTCTGTCGGCCGTCACTGCAGAAAGATCTCTGCTGGCTGCACTGCGAGCCGGCTGTCATGCTCCTTTGGGCGCACTTACGATGCTTGATGGCGACAACCTCGGCCTTCAAGGAGTGCTGCTAAGTCTTGACGGCACAACAAGGCTGGAAGCAACGTCGCAAGGACATCGCAACGAAGCTGCGGATCTGGGTATTGCAGTTGCCGAACAGCTGCTGTCTCAAGGCGGCGACAAGCTTGTCGAAGCTTTTTAGGCTCATATTGGTGGCCAGACACGTGCACATTCTGGTCAAAACGTAAGTCGGATTGCGTGAAACGGAGTGAAGCAAACGCCCAATTTTCGGCGGCAACTCAGTATTTCCCAGCGGTTGCCACAGGCAAAACGAGCCCCAACAAGGGAAAGTCGTCATATTCGGTAACGTCTGCCTCGTTTCCCCCAACTCTTTAACCTGCAAACACTTAGCAACTCTGGTGAATGTTGCTGGTAAAGAAACTACCTGCTTGATCTGTGAATATCTGGTACGGAAGATTGCGATTTCCGTGCGGTGTGTTTCCAATGTGCGCTGGGGATATTTGCTGGGCAGAAGCAACATGGCTGTTGCTTTCTTGCGTACCTTGCTGCACTTGAAACTCCAATTGACCGGGGATGGTCAACTTGGATGGGAAGTTTCAGACCGCGGCAAAAGGTTCGTTTCTTAATGGAACATAATCAATTTCTGTTTGTGACGGTCGAAAGCCCGACATGGCTTTTGTACGTCTCGCTTCTCGTGATTGCCGTTTTCTTTCGGTTTTCGCGCCTGATGAGCGTGCGCAATCTGGACCTGACTTTGCTGCTGTTGCTTTCAACCGCACTTGTTATGGCGGCCGCGTCTAAGCCAATTGCCGCAAAAGCCACATCCACCGTCGAACAGATCTCGGGGGCAGCCACTAAGGAATTGCCTGGAACAACACAACAGTCGGCTGACGCCGAGGCGACAGCCGATGCTCTCGACGGAACCGCTTCCACAGCTGCTGTAACCTCAGTGGCGGAAAGCCCGGTCGAACCACAAACACCGACCAGTGTTGGCGACGTTGCAGCAGTTATCCCCGTTAGTGCAGACAGCGAATCGCCCACCGCTGAAAATTCCGAAAGCAACCTCGAACCTTCCGTTGCCGCAAACAGTCCCGTTTATCGATGGTCTTCGATTGCTGTTTTAAGTCTGTCGATCATTGTGATCATCAGATTAACGTTTGATGAATCTTTGACTCGCCGGCCTCGACTGGAGCAAAACCTCAATCAGGCCGGTTTGACCTTTTTGTTTCTTCCCGCGTTTTCGATTTTGATGACCGGTGTCTTCATCAAAGAGATTCCGTCGCGCAATGTGGCAGCGGTTGTATCCGGGGTCGCGTTGTTGGAAGGCCAGGAATCCACGGTCAATTCCGCTGGCAACGAGACAACGCCCGCCGCAACTGAAACTCTGCTGGCAGCCGGCGCTGCAAAGGTTGCGGAACTGTCTGGTCGAGGCCAATCGTTGCAAACAGGATCGGATTCTGACAAGACTCCCACAGAAGCATTTATCGCCAGAATTTTAGTCGTTCTGGCTCACTCAACAGTTGTGCTGGGGCTGCTGTACATCGGCCGAAAACACTTTTGCAGCATGCAATTGGGCATCGCTATGAGCTGCCTGTATCTGCTTCTGCCATGCACCGCCTACAACGTTCATGAGCTTAGCCACGTTGTGCCGGGAGCCTGTTTGACCTGGGCTTTTGCCAGTTACCGAAAACCTGCCGTCGCCGGAATTTTACTGGGACTCGCATGTGGCACTCTGTTTTTTGCGATCTTCCTGCTGCCGGTCTGGGCCGTTTTCTACGGGCGAAAAGGGGGAGTCCGCTTCTGTGTTTCATTGGCGGCAGTGGCGGCCGTTGTGCTGGTGACCTTTGCGTTAACCTCAGAAAACACAGATTCATTCGTCAACAAGCTGGTTATGGCCGCCAACTGGACCGTTTATCGCCTGTTCGACGCAGCTGCTCCGATGCAGGACACCACCATCGGTCATACGTTTCTTAGAATCACCTTAGCAGCAGCATTCTTTGTAATGCTGGTCGCAATGACGGTGATTCCTCGCAAACGCAACCTGGAAAACCTGCTTTCCAATTCGACGGCGCTAATTGTGGCGGCTCAACTATGGTACCCGGAAGACGTGGGAAGCTACGTTCTTTGGTATCTGCCACTGCTGCTGTTGGTCGTGTTCCGGCCGCGCCTGGACCGCTTTGTTCCGCCGGAATCAACGTATGCCGTGGCAGCATCTCGACTGCCCGAACCGCAGACCGCCAAGACAGCCGGATCTCTGCCGCGGGTCACGCTGTACAATTAAACTGGCACGAATTCAGACCGGCGCGCATGCAATGCTGCAACGCGAATCAGCCGCAACGTCCGCCCGTTCGCAGCCATGAATGACAGCTGAAATATTGCGATTTCCTGTCAGAAGCCGCCAACCGATGACGCTTCAAAGCCGTCGAATTTGCGTAAAATTGCACTGATCAAACGCCAAACACTGGGGAAATCCCGAATTCTTGAGTGTTAGTTAGTG